>CAZACH010000245.1:0-3579 GCA_964483275.1 uncultured Sphingomonadaceae bacterium
GTTCGGGGAAGGGGCGGCGGGGGGCAAGGGTTTGCGCGCGGATGGTCACGGGCGGGGGGGGCTGCGCGGCGGGCGGCGCCGCGACGGCCCGCCAATCGAATAGATGTCCGCTATTATACATTGATTGTCATCTAATCGAAAGATCGTCATCCCGAAAGGCGCTATGCAGCCGCGATGGCGAATTGCGACAATCACGGCCTCCTCATTTCCACCGCATCGGACGCGGCGGCGGCGCTCTATCGCGAGAGCGTGGCGCGGATGCTGTCGGGCTGGCCCGGCGCGGTCGAAGCGCTGGATGCCGCCATCGCCGCCGATCCCGACTTCGCCCTGGCACACGCCGCCCGCGCCCGGCTGCACGCCATCTGGTCCCAGCCCGCCGAGGCGCGTGCCCGCATCGCCATCGCCCGCGACAAGATGACGCCCGCTCTTACGGAACGCGAGGCGAGCCATATCGCGGTGCTGACTCTTGCCCTGAACGACCGCTCGCAGGAGGCGCTGGCAGCCGCGCTCGCCCATGCGGAGCGCTGGCCGCGCGATGTGATCATCCTTTCGCTGCCGCTCGGCGCGTTCGGCCTGTTCGCCTTCTCCGGCATGGCCGATCATAATCAGGCCAAGGCCGATCTGTGCGAGCGTCATGCCGCGGCGTTCCCCGACGATGACTGGTGGTTCCTCACCTGTCGCGGCTGGTCGCTGGCCGAAAATGGCGAGGTGGTGCGCGGGCGCGCGATGCTGGAGCGCGCGATCGAACTGCACCGAAAGAATGCCAATACGGCGCATGCGCTGGCCCATGCGATGTTCGAGAGCGGCGGCAACGACGAGGCGGAGGCGCTGATAACGGGCTGGCTGCCTGACTATCCCCGCAGCGGTATCCTCCACGGCCATATCGCCTGGCATGCGGCGCTGGCCGCGCTGGAGCGTGGCGATGCCGATACGGCCCTCGCCCTCTATGCCGGCAAGGTGCGGCATTCGGTCTCGCAGGGGACGCCGATCAATATCGTCAGCGATGCCGCCTCGCTGCTGTGGCGGTTGCACGCCTATGGCCATGGCGTGCCGGATGGCCTGTGGCAGGACGCGGCGGATTATGCCCGCCGCGCCTTTCCCGAGCCGGGCCATGGCTTTGTCGATCCGCATATGGCGCTGCTCGAAGCGGCGACGGACGACAGGGCGGCGCTCGACCGCCGCATCGCCGCACTGGAGACGATGGTCGCCGAAGGGACGCTCGGCGCGGGCGGGATCGTCCCTGCCATCGGCCGGGCGGCGCTGGCGTTCGCCGACGAGGATTATGCCGCTTGTGTGCGCCTGCTCGAACCGATGCAGGCCGATTTCGCGCGGATCGGCGGCAGCAATGCCCAGCGCGAGGTGATCGAGGATATGCTGCTGGTCGCGCTGATGCGCGGCGGCGAGACGGCGAAGGCGCGCGCCCTGCTCGACCGCCGCCTCCATCGCCGCCCCTCCCCGCGTGACGCGCGCTGGCTGGCCGGGCTGGCGCCGTGAAACTTGCATCGACCGGGCTGCGGGAACAGCGCGGCAACGTCATCCGTCTCGCCGTGATCCTCGCCGCCCGACCGCGCAGCTTCCCCTCGATCAGCAAGGACAATGCATGATGAACCTGACGGACATATTGGTGCGGGCCGCGCTGGTCGGTATCGGCGGCACGATCGTGCTCGATCTCTATGCCTTCATCCTCCAGCGCCTGTTCGGCATAGCGGGCACCAACTGGAAGATGGTCGGCCGCTGGATCGGCCATATGCCGAAGGGTGAGTTCGTCCAGCCCGCGATCGGGAAAGCCGCGCCGGTGCCCGGCGAACATGCGCTGGGCTGGGCGTTCCACTATGGCATCGGCATCGGCTATGGCCTGCTGCTCGCCGCGATCTGGGGCGCGGGTTGGTTCGAGCGGCCCGGCATCGCAGAGCCTTTGATGCTGGCGCTGGTGCTGCTCGTCCTGCCCTTTTTCGTGATGATGCCGGGACTGGGGCTGGGCGTCGCCGGATCGCATACGCCCAAGCCCAATGTGACGCGCCTCAAAAGCGTGATCGGCCATTCGGTATTCGGCATCGGCATGTTCCTCGCAGCGCGCTTGCTGACATCGGCCGCATAGTCGGGAGACGAGGATGGTCGACAGAATGTCCAGCAAGACAACATCAGGGTTTCGGCCTGCGATCGCGCCGGTTCCGGCGATCGGCAGTGCTGCGGAGGCGCCCCTGCAAGCCGTGACTCCCTGAAGGTGCGGATCGCATGTGTCGAACGGGCCGGGCTGGAAATCCGCGGGACGGATGACGGCCTATGTGGTGACGTGACGACGCCCTTTGCCCGGAAGGCGAGCCACCAGAACGCCCCGACGCGGGACCATGGCGCGCATATTTTCAGCCAATGGTTTCCCTCGGCCCGCTTCCTTCCTACACGCCGAAACGCATGACCGAATTTTATGATGCCATCATCCTGGGCGCCGGCGCGGCGGGGCTTATGTGTGCGGCGGAGGCCGGGCGGCGGGGGCGGCGGGTGCTGGTGCTCGAACGGGCCGAGCGGCCGGGAAAGAAGATTCTGATTTCGGGCGGCGGCCGCTGCAATTTCACCAACCTGCATGTCGCGCCGGATCGCTATCTGTCGGCGAACCCCCACTGCGCGAGATCCGCGCTCAGCCGCTATACGCCGCAGGATTTCCTGGCGCTGGTCGAACGCCATGGCATTGCGTGGCATGAAAAGACGCTGGGCCAGCTCTTCTGCGACGGCCGCGCGCACCAGATTGTCGACATGCTGCTCGCCGAGGTCGCGGCGGGCGGCGGCATCATCGCCTGCGGGCAGACGATCGGCGCGGTCGAGCATGGCGATGGCCAATTCACCGTGTCCGCCAATGGGCGCACGGTGCAGGCGCCTTCACTGGTGATCGCCACGGGCGGTCCGTCGCTTCCCAAGATGGGCGCCACGGGATTCGCTTATGAGCTTGCCCGCAGGTTCGGCCTCAAGGTGGTCGAGCCGCGCCCGGCGCTGGTGCCGCTGACGCTATCAGGGGAGGACGCGCTGTTCCGCGATCTCTCCGGCGTCGCGACCGAGGTCGTCGCCCGTTGCGGGTCGATTGCGTTTCGTGAGGCGGCGCTGTTCACGCATCGCGGATTATCGGGACCGGCGATCCTGCAAATCTCGTCCTACTGGCGTCATGGTGAAAGCATCGGGATCGACTTCGCGCCGGATCGCGCCGAGGGCTGGTTGCTGGAGGCCAAGCGCGACGCGCCGCGCGCCAGCCTGGGAAGCGTGCTGCGCAAGATGCTGCCCGATCGCCTGGCCGCAACCCTCGCCACCCAGCTTGCAGCGGAAGGCGCGCTCGCCAACCAGACCGACGCCACGCTTCGGCGGATCGAAACGCGCCTCGCCAACTGGCGCTTCCGGCCGACCGGCACCGAAGGTTTCGCCAAGGCCGAAGTGACCGTGGGCGGCATCAGCACGGCCGAACTCTCATCGAAAACGATGGCGGCAAAACGCGTGCCGGGGCTGTATGTGATCGGCGAAGCGGCTGACGTGACGGGCTGGCTGGGCGGCTATAATTTCCAATGGGCCTGGGCGAGCGGATGGGCGGCCGGGCAA
>CAZACH010000246.1:0-3557 GCA_964483275.1 uncultured Sphingomonadaceae bacterium
CGCCGAGCGGCCGAGCCAGCGCCACACGCCGAACAGGTTGATGACGAACAGGATCGCGTTCTGCCAGATCAGATTGCCCTGTCCGGTCAGCAGGCCATAGGCCAGCCACGCGATCGAACCGCAGGTGAAGACGACGAAGCCCCAGCCCGTGAAGCGCGCGCCGCGATTCGATGCCGTCATCAAGGCGGCGATGCTGATCAGAACTGGAGCGACCCAACCCGCGACCTGATCCACGAAACCTCCCTCCCCTGTTGCGCGTGCGAAACGCACGACAGGGGTTATGGACGCATCATCCGGCCATAAGGATCAATCCGCGGCGCGGCTCAGCCGCGCTCGCGACCTCCGCCGCCGCCACGGGTGCCGCTGCTGGCGCGGCCACCGCCGCCACCCCGACGCGCGCTGTTCTGCGGACGGCCGGCACCGCCGCCGAACCGACGCGGCTGGCCGTCGCGCGGCGGGCGATGGGCGTCCGAGCGCGGGCTGCGCTGCTCGACCGGCGGCGCGTTCTTGCGGAGCTTCGCCGCCTCCGCCGCGAAATCCTCCGGCAGCGGCTGAACCGGCACCTTCTGGCGGGTCAGCTTCTCGATATCGCGCAGATAGGGGCGCTCGTCGTCGGCGCAGAAGGAGATTGCGATGCCATCGGCGCCGGCGCGCGCGGTGCGGCCGATGCGGTGGACATATTGCTCGGGCACGTTCGGCAGCTCGAAGTTGAAGACGTGGCTGACCCCCTCGACGTCGATGCCGCGCGCCGCGATGTCGGTGGCAACCAGCACCCGGCATTCGCCCGAGCGGAAGGCGGCCAGGGCGCGCTCGCGCTGGGGCTGGCTCTTGTTGCCATGGATCGCGGCGGCGGCGATGCCGGCGGCGCCGAGATGGCGCACGACGCGGTCGGCGCCGTGCTTCGTGCGCGTGAAGACCAGCGCGCGGTCGATCGACGGATCACGCAGCGAGATGGTGAGCAGCGCCTGTTTGTCGGCCTGCGGCACGAAGGCGACGCGCTGCGCCACCCGCTCCGCCGTGGTCGAGACGGGCGCCACCGCGACCTTGACGGGATCGGTCAGGAAGCGATCCGCCAGCTCGGCGATGGTGCGCGGCATGGTGGCCGAGAAGAACAGGCTCTGCCGGCGCTTCGGCAGCATCGGCACGATCCGCTTCAACGCATGGATGAAGCCGAGGTCCAGCATCTGGTCGGCCTCGTCGAGCACGAGAATCTCGACATGGCCGAGCGTCAGCGCCTTCTGGTCGATGAGGTCGAGCAGCCGGCCCGGCGTCGCGACGAGGATGTCGACGCCATTGGCCAGTTCGCGGATCTGCCGGTTGATCGGCACGCCGCCGAACACCGTCGCGACGCCCAGCTTGAGGAAGCGACCGTAATTCTGGAAGCTTTCGGCGATCTGGCTGGCCAGTTCGCGCGTCGGGGCAAGCACCAGCATCCGGCAGCCACGGCGCGGACGCGGATTATTGTCGGCATTGAGGTGATGCAGCGACGGCAGCGCGAAGGCGGCGGTCTTGCCGGTCCCCGTCTGCGCGATGCCCAACAGGTCCTTGCGCTTCAGGAGGTACGGAATGGCCTGAGCCTGGATCGGCGTGGGGGTTTCGTAACCCTCCTGCGCCAATGCCTTGCCGATGGCGGGATCAAGCGAAAAATCGGAAAATTTGGTCAATTGAAAAAGCCTTGCGCAAGCGCCCTCGCCGCCCGGCGAGGGGCGGAAGGCCGCGGGGGAGAAGCCACCCGCGTGATAAGGGCTGCTACAGAAAAACGAACGATCGACGGACCAAAGCCTTCCCGACAGCGGGTATCACGCGGCTTCGATCATGCATCCGCAGATGCCAGCGCTCGAATGCCGACAGGTGGCTGTTGCAGTGCAAAAAGTCAACGCATTTCGCAAGGGACGCGGCGACATGGTGAATGCGGCGCTCAGCATGAGCCTTGAAATCGCCTCAACTCGTCGACACCTATGAACCGCTGGCCGCAGCCCGACACATGCCGTGGCTGCCTGACGCGAAGGCGGACGATGACCATCCGAACGATCTTGCCGACCATGATGCTGGCGCTTGCCACCGGCCTTTCGAGCGGGACGGCGCTTGCCGCCGGGCCTCTGTTCGCGGACGGTTTCAACCCCGGACAATATAGGCTGCGCGCCTTGGACGACCCGAGGGCGGCGCCCGCCAGCATCTGCCTGCGCTCGCCGGACCTGCTCGCCCGGCCGGTGCATCGACACATATCCAAATGCACCAGCCGCATCCTGACCACGGAGCCGGACCGGGCGACGCTCCATTATCGCTGCGACGGCCATGGCTGGGGCCGCAGCGTCATCCGGCGCGAAACCTCCAGCCTCTTTCAGATCGACACGCAGGGGATCAGCGGACACGCGCCCTTCGCCACGCGCTTCGAGGCGCGGCGCACCGGCGAATGCGAAAAGGCGGCGCACGCCAAGCCCCGATCCTGACGCCGCCGGACGGAGCCAAGCGATTGTCGGTGCGTTTTACACCGCATGATCCGGTCGTCCGCGATAACAGCTGAATCCGGCCATCTTGCGAGATGGCACGAAGGATGCATAAGCTGCGGGTGATGATCCAGCGCATCGCCTCGCCCATGCTCTGCCTGCCGCCGCCGCAACGGCGGACTCCGCAGATATTGCCCGAGGCGGTGCGTACCCCGGCCGGCCTGTTTCCCCGCGCCGCGCCGATGCCGACCAAGGGCCTGTTGATCGACCGGCTGGCCTGAGCGCCGTTTTGCTCATAAAGGGCGCCCATGGCGTTCGCATCCCAGACTTCCCGACCCCTGGCAGTGGTGCTGCTGTCCGGCGGCCTCGATTCCACGACCGTCGCCGGGCTGGCGCGGCGGCAGGGCTTCGACATACTGGCCCTGACCATCGACTATAACCAGCGCCATGCCATCGAGATCGAGGCGGCCGGGCGGGTTGCGGCGCATATCGGCGTCGCGCGCCATCTGGTCGTCCCGGTCGACCTCACCGGCTTCGGCGGCTCTGCCCTCACCGCCGACATCGCGGTGCCGAAAGGTGGTCTGGAGCCGGGCATCCCCATCACCTATGTGCCCGCGCGCAACACCATCTTCCTGTCGCTGGCGCTGGGCTGGGCCGAGGCCGCCGGCGCACGCGACCTGTTCGTCGGCGTCAACGCGCTCGATTATTCCGGCTATCCCGACTGCCGCCCCGACTTCATCCGCGCGTTCGAGGATTTGGCGGCGGTCGCGACCAAGGCCGGCATCGAGGGCGACCGCTTCCGCGTCCACGCCCCGCTGATGGAGATGACCAAGGCCGACATCGTCCGCGCCGCCGCCGGGCTTGGCCTCGATACCGGCCTCAGCTGGTCCTGCTATGACCCGACGCCCGACAACCGGCATTGCGGCCTGTGCGATTCCTGCCGCCTGCGCTCCAAGGGCTATGTCGAGGCGGGGATCGACGACCCCACCGGCTATGCGACGCGGCCATGAGCTACGCCGTCAAGGAAGCCTTTCTCACCCTGCAGGGCGAAGGCGCGCAGACCGGCCGACGCGCGGTGTTCATCCGCTTTGCCGGCTGCAACCTGTGGTC
>CAZACH010000247.1:0-3555 GCA_964483275.1 uncultured Sphingomonadaceae bacterium
GGACCGCGCGGCACGGCGCGCGGCACCCCGCCTGCGCCGCGATTTCGGCGAGGTCGAGCAGCTCCAGATCTCCCGCAAGGGGCCGGCCGACTTCGTGTCGATCGCCGACCGCCGCGCGGAGGAGACGATCCGCGAGGAACTGACCCGCGCCCGTCCCGACTGGGGCTGGCTGATGGAGGAGGGCGGCAAGTCGGAAGGCACCAATCCGCGCTTCCGCTGGATCGTCGATCCGCTCGACGGCACCACCAACTTCCTGCACGGCATCCCGCATTTCTCGATCTCGATCGCGGCGGAGGAGAATGGCGAGGTCGTTGCCGGCCTCGTCTATCAGCCGCTGACCGACGAGAGCTTCTGGGCCGAGCGGGGGCGCGGCGCGTGGCTGCAGGACCGGCGCCTGCGCGTGTCGGCGCGACGCGAGCTGGCCGACTGCCTGATCGCCACCGGCATTCCCTTCATGGGGCATGGCGACATGGCCCGGTTCCAGAAGATATTGGACAATGTCGGCCCGGAAGTGGCTGGCATCCGGCGCTTCGGATCGGCGGCGCTCGACCTCGCCTGGGTCGCGGCCGGGCGCTATGACGGCTTCTGGGAGGCCGGCCTTTCGCCCTGGGACAGCGCGGCGGGCATCCTGCTGGTGCGCGAAGCGGGCGGCTTCGTCACCGACTTCCGGGGCGGCGAGCAGGTCAACCAGCGCGCCGAACTGGTGGCGGCCAACGGCCAGATTCATTCCAAGCTGCAAAGGCTGATCGTCAACGCCTTGCGCTGACCGCACGCCATGTTTGAATTCCAACAGTTGCGAGTCGTTATCAGGGCCGAGAGCTTGCCTCCCGGGCGGCCTCGGCCTAGAAGCCGCGCAACCCTTACCGCAGTCGCGAGAAAACGCTTTGCCGCTCGATCTGTCGCAATATTTGCCGATCATGCTCTTTCTGGGCGTGGCCGTCCTGTTGTCCGCGGTGTTCGTGTTTGCGCCGCTCGCGATCGCGCAGTTTACCGGCGTGCAAAAGCCCTATCCGGAGAAGCTCTCCGAATATGAATGCGGCTTTCCGGCGTTCGAGGATTCGCGGCGGCAGTTCGACGTGCGTTTCTACCTCGTCAGCATATTGTTCATCATCTTCGACCTCGAAGCCGCGTTTCTGTTTCCGTGGGCGGTCAGCCTTGAGGAGATCGGCTGGCTCGGCTGGGCGACGATGATGATCTTCCTCGCCGAGCTGATGCTGGGCTTTGTGTATGTGTGGAAGCGTGGAGCCCTGGAATGGGAGTAGAGCTTGGCCGTCCTGACGCGCTGGTCCCGCCGCCGCCGGGAACGCAGCCCGACCAGGCCTTCTTCGAGGGCCTGAACGACGAGTTGAACGACAAGGGCTTCCTCGTCACCTCGACGGAGGCGCTGTTCACCTGGGCGCGCACCGGCAGCCTGTGGTGGATGACGTTCGGCCTCGCCTGCTGCGCGGTCGAGATGATCCACGTCAACATGCCGCGCTATGACCTCGAGCGCTTCGGCGCCGCGCCGCGCGCATCGCCGCGCCAGTCGGACTGCATGATCGTCGCCGGCACGCTGTGCAACAAGATGGCCCCGGCGCTGCGCCGCGTCTATGACCAGATGTCGGAGCCGCGCTACGTCATCTCGATGGGCAGCTGCGCCAATGGCGGCGGCTATTATCATTACAGCTATTCGGTGGTGCGCGGCTGCGACCGCATCATTCCGGTCGACGTCTATGTCCCCGGCTGTCCGCCGACCGCCGAGGCGCTGCTCTATGGCATCATGACGTTGCAGCGGAAGATCCGCCGCGTCGGCACGTTCGAGCGGTAGGGGCCGGAAGCATGGCAAGTCCCGCCCCCCGCTATGCGAGCAACCAAGGCGTCGCGGACGCCGTGCGCGCCGCGCTCGGCAATGCGGTCGTCGCGATCGTCGAGGAGGTCGGCGAGGTCGCCGTCCATGTCCGCACGGACGCGCTGGTCGGCGCCATGCAGGCGCTGCGCGACACGCCGGGGCTGGCCTATCAGCAGCTCATGGAGATCGTCGGGGTCGATTATCCCGACCGTTCTCCGCGTTTCGAGGTGGTCTATTGCCTGCTCTCGGTGACGCGCAATCACCGGCTGCGCGTCCATGTCCAGACCGACGACGATGTGGCGGTGCCTTCCGTCACGAGTCTCTGGCCGGTCGCCGGCTGGCTGGAGCGCGAGGTCTATGACATGTACGGCGTCGTCTTCGACGGCAATATGGACCTGCGCCGCATCCTCACCGACTATGGCTTCCAGGGGCATCCGCAGCGCAAGGACTTCCCGCTCACCGGCTATGTCGAGCTGCGCTATTCCGAGGAACTGAAGCGCGTCGTCTATGAGCCGGTGAAGCTGGCCCAGGACTTCCGCACATTCGACTTCCTCAGCCCGTGGGAAGGCGCCGAATATATCCTGCCCGGCGACGAGAAGGCCAAGCCCGAAGCCCCCGGCGCGCCGACGCCGCTGAAGGCCGACGAGGTGAAGAAGTGACGGACCAGGTCATCGACGCAACCAGCGGCGCGGATGTCGTGCAGCCGGCGGGCGACGTCGAAATCGCCAACTACACGCTCAATTTCGGCCCCCAGCATCCGGCCGCGCACGGCGTTCTGCGCCTGGTCATGGAGCTGGATGGCGAGGTGGTGGAGCGTATCGACCCGCATGTCGGCCTGCTCCATCGCGGCACCGAGAAGCTGATCGAGTACAAGACCTATCTTCAGGCGCTGCCCTATTTCGACCGGCTCGACTACGCCTCGCCGATGGCGATGGAGTACAGCTATGTGCTCGCCATCGAGAAGCTGCTCGACCTCGAAGTGCCGCTGCGCGCCCAGTATATCCGCGTCCTGTTCGCCGAGATCACGCGGGTGATGAACCACATGCTCAACCTCGCGAGCTATGTGATCGACGTCGGCGCGCTGTCGCCCGGCCTGTGGTTCTACGAAATCCGCGAACAGACCATGGCCTTTTACGAGCGGGCCTCGGGCGCGCGCATGCACGCCGCCTATATGCGGCCGGGCGGCGTCCATCAGGACCTGCCGGTCAAGCTGCTTGCCGATATCGCCGACTGGGTCGACAAGACCCCCAAGCTGTTCGAGGATTCGGTCAGCCTGTTCCTCGACAACCGCATCTACAAGCAGCGCAGCGTCGATATCGGCGTGGTGTCCAAGGAAGATGCGCTGGCCTGGGGCTTTTCCGGCCCGATGCTGCGCGGCTCGGGCGTTGCGTGGGACCTGCGCAAGGCCCAGCCCTATGACGTCTATGACCGCATGGACTTCGAGATTCCGGTGGGTACGCGCGGCGACTGCTATGACCGCATGACCGTGCGCATCGAGGAGGTGCGCCAGTCGCTGCGGATTATCAAGCAGTGCCTCAACGAGATGCCGGAGGGGCCGATCGCCTCGCTCGACCGCAAGGTGGTGCCGCCCAAGCGCGGCGAGATGAAGCAGTCGATGGAAGCGCTGATCCATCACTTCAAGCTCTACACCGAGGGCTTCCATGTGCCGGCGGGCGAGGTCTATGCCGCCGTCGAGGCGCCCAAGGGCGAGTTCGGCGTCTATCTGG
>CAZACH010000248.1:0-3555 GCA_964483275.1 uncultured Sphingomonadaceae bacterium
CCACCAACCTCGCCGTGGTCGCGCCCGGCATCGCCGAGGCGCTGCTGGCGACCGCGCTCGGCCTCGTCGCGGCGATCCCGGCGGTGGTCATCTATAACCACTTCGCCCGCCAGATCGCCGGCTATAAGGGCCTGATCGGCGACACCTCGGCGGCGGTGCTGCGCCTCGTCTCACGCGACGCCAGCCGGGGCGCGGTGACCGCCAAGATGATCCAGGCGGCGGAATAAGCCCGTGGCCGCCAAGCTCAATCATGACGACGATCTCTCCGAAAACCACGAGATCAACGTCACGCCCTTCATCGACGTCATGCTGGTGCTGCTCATCATCTTCATGGTCGCGGCGCCGCTCGCCACGGTCGACGTCAAGGTCGACCTGCCGGCGTCGACCGCCGTGCCCAGCCCCAAGCCGGACAAGCCGATCTATCTGACGGTGTCCGCCGACCGCAGCCTGTCGCTCGGCAATGCGCCCGTCACCCATGCGACGCTGAAGACAGCGTTGGCCAGCGAGACGGGTGGCGATCGGGAGCAGCGCATCTTCCTGCGCGCCGACAAGACGGTGGACTATGACACGCTGATGCAGGCCATCAACGCCCTGCGCGGCGCGGGCTATCTGAAGATTGCGCTGGTCGGCGAAGAAGGCGCGGTGGCGGGATCATGACGGCCCTCGCCAAGCCGTTGCCCATCGACCTCGCCGATCCCCATGGGGCCGGGCGGTGGGGCAAGGCGCTGGCCGGCGTGCTGGCGCTGCACCTCGCCATCGTGATGGTCGCCATTTACTGGCAGGGCGCCAACGTGAGGCCGCCGCGCGAGGAGATGGCGGTCTCGCTCGACCTCGCGCCGCTGCCGATCGCGCAGGATGTCGAGTCTCCCGCGCCCGAAGCGGCCGCCGCCGCGGCGCAGCCCGTGGTGCAGGAGCGCCCGGTCCCGGTCGAGAAGGTGCAGCCGGTCGCCCAGCCGGAAACGCCCCTCCCCGTCGTCGCGCCGCCGGTGCCGGTCCCGGTCCGGGTCGCCGTTGCGGCGGCGCCGGCGACGGAGGCCCCGGCATCGAGCGACCCGCCGGGCGCTGCCGCCGATGCCGGCGCTGCGACGGGCAGCGCCGCGCAGGTCGCGCCCCATATGGGCGCGCGCGGTCATGGCGGGGGCCGAGGCGGTGGCGACGCCGCCGCGGCGTGGCGGGGCCGCGTTCTCACCCACCTCCACCGCCACAAGCGCTACCCGCCCGCCGCGCGGATGATGAAGCGCGAGGGGCGCGTGCAGGTCAATCTCACGCTCGATCGCCATGGCCGGGTTCTGGCCGTGGCGGTCAGCCGTGGCGCGGGCTTCAAGCCGCTGGACGAGGAGGCTGTCGATGTCGTCCGCCGCGCCCAGCCGCTGCCCCCGCCCCCGCCCGAGGTGGAGGGCGACGCCATCCCGATGCTGGTGCCGATCGGCTTTTCCCTGCGCGGGATCTGAGCGCCCGTCCCGGCCGTTTCCTTGACTCGGCCGATGAAGGCTGCTTGACCCGCTGACATCTGGATAGGCGGACCGGCGGCGGCCGGCATGGGGAAACGGCTTGAAGACTCTGGAACAGATTGCGGCGCTGGCGCCGGCGATGACCGAATGGCGGCGCGACTTCCACCGCCACCCGGAGCTTGCCTTCGGCGAGACCCGCACCTCCGGCATCGTCGCCGGGCGGCT
Source organism: uncultured Sphingomonadaceae bacterium (assembly GCA_964483275.1). Classification (GTDB taxonomy): domain Bacteria; phylum Pseudomonadota; class Alphaproteobacteria; order Sphingomonadales; family Sphingomonadaceae; genus JBBCJR01. The sequence goes on from CAZACH010000248.1 coordinate 1,677, forward strand.
GCGCGAATTCGGGCTGGAGCCGGTGGAAGGCATTGGCGGCACCGGCGTCGTCGCGGTGATCGACAGCGGCAAGCCCGGCCCGTCCATCGCCCTGCGCGCCGACATGGACGCCTTGCCGATGGACGACGAGAGCGGCAAGGACTGGCATTCCCACACCGCCGGCGTCGCCCATGCCTGCGGGCATGACGGGCACACCGCCGCGCTGCTCGGCGTGGCGCGGCATCTCGCCAGCCACCCGCCGGCGACCGGGCGCGTCGTGCTGATCTTCCAGCCGGCCGAGGAAAACGGCCTTGGCGCGCGGGCGATGATCGAGGACGGGCTGCTCGACCGCTTTGCGTTCGACGAGGTCTATGCCTTCCACAACATGCCGCTGCTGAAGCCGGGCGAGGCCGGCGTGCGGACCGGGCCGACGCTCAACGGCTATATCATCTGGGACATCACGGTCGACGGCGTCGGCGGCCATGGCGCGGCCTTCTTCAAGGCGACCGACCCGCTACAGGCGGCGGCCCGGCTGGCGACGGAAATCTCCTCGATCGTCGGGCGCTATCTCGATCCGGCGGAATCGGGGCTGATCACCGTCTGCTCGCTGCAAGCCGGCAGCTCGCACAACATCATCCCGGCCTCGGCGACGCTCAGCGGCACCTTGCGCGCCCTGAAGCCCGAGGTTCTGGCGCTGCTCTACGAGCGGCTGGAAACCGCCTGCGCGGGAGTCGCGGCGCTCACCGGCTGCACGATCAGCTGCAAACGGCTCGCCGAGGTGCCCCCCTGCGTCAACGCGCCCGAAGGGGCGGAGCGGGCGGCGGCGGCCTGCGCGGCGGTGCTCGGCGAAAGCGGGGTGATCCGCGACCATGCCCCCTTCCCCTTCACCGACGATTTCGCCCTGCTGCTGCAAGCGGCACCGGGAGCCTATATGTTCCTGGGGCAGGACAGCGCCATGTGCCACAACCCGGCCTATGACTTCTCCGACGCGCTGCTGCCGGTCGCGGCGGGTATCTTCGTGACGCTGGTGCGGCAGAGGCTGGGCTAAGGTTGCTCCGTTTAGATACAAAGCGGCCGAACACGCCCACATCCGTTCGTCCTGAGCCTGTCGAAGGACGACAGCGCTGGCCTTCCAACCCGCAACGGGCGGAGCAGGTCTCATCAGCGGGTGCGGCGGTCCTTCGACAGGCTCAGGACGAACGGAACATGGTAAGCGCTTGCCGCTTCCGTACGCCGCCCGATCACGCCCTCAACGTCGCGCCACCGTCGACATAGACATCGGTCATGGTGATGTGGCTGGCGCGGTCGGACAGCAGGAACAGCACGGTTTCCGCCACCTCCTCCGGCGTCGCCAGCTTGCCGAGCGGGATGCCTGCCTTGAACGCCTCGGGCTGGCCGGCGATGACACGCGCCGCGCCCTGATCGTCGGCCCACATGCCAGTCTGCATCGGCGTCAGCGTCGATCCCGGCGCGACGATGTTGCAGCGTATGCCGGACGGCGCCAGCTCCAGCCCCAGGCAGCGGGTGAACATGTGCGCCGCCGCCTTGGACGCGGCATAGGCGGCCATCGCCTGGCGCGGCACGCCCGCCGCGTTCGACCCGACGGTGACGATGCTGCCCCGCCCGCGCGGCTTCATGACGCGGCCGAGCGCCCGCCCGACATGGAAGACGCCATGGGTGTTGACGTCGAACACCCGGCGCCAGCTTTCGTCGCTGGTTTCGAGGATCGTGTCGGTCGCAAGGATACCCGCGACGCTGGCCCCGAAGTCGATCGCGCCCCAGACCTGCTCGACCTCGGCCACCAGCGCATCGACGGCGGCGCTGTCGGCCACGTCCAGCGCCGCATTCCAGACATTCACGTCCGTAAAGGACGGCGCCGCAAGATCGCTTGCCACGACGC
>CAZACH010000249.1:0-3529 GCA_964483275.1 uncultured Sphingomonadaceae bacterium
TTGCCGCCGGGATAGCTGATCGGGCCGGGCGAGACCATGTTGACGCGCACGCCGTTCGCGCCCCACGCCTGCGACAGCTGCTTGCCATAGGTGATCAGCGCCGCCTTGATCGCGTTGAACGCCTGCGGCACCAGGAAGGTCTCGACCGCCGCGGTGCTCGACATCAGCACCACCGAACCCGCCGACGACTTCTCCAGATAGGGCTGGAGCGTCTCGCAGCCGTCGACCGCGCCGAGCATGTCGATGCGATAGCTCTCGTCCCAGTCCATCGAGCCTTGCGCGCCCGACGAGCTGATCGAGTGGATGAAGATGTCGCAGCCGCCGAGCTTGTCGGCAAGGCCGGTCAGCATCGCCTTGTAGCCGTCGCGATCCTCAAGCACATATTCCTGCGTGACGAGCTTGCCGCCCTGCGCGGACAGCTCCTGCTGCAGGTCCTCAAGGGCATCGCCATTGCGCGAGAACAGGGCAAGGTCGCAGCCCTCCGCCGCCAGCAGCTTCGCCGTCTCCCGGCTGATGCCGCGCGTCGCGCCGCCGATGATCACCTTCAAACCCTTCAGACCCAGATCCATTGCCCATGCTCCTTTGAATTGACGCTTATAAGTGTTTGATAGAAACTGTTTTTATATCGAAATTCAGGCCGCAACCGCCGTTCCGGCCAGCGCCGCCTCCGCCGCGAGCGTGCCGGCGCGCCGGCCGAACACCACGGCGCTGCCGATGCTGGTGCCGCCGCCGGCATAGCGCTTGCCGTGGAAGCAGCCGAGCACCTCGCCCGCGCCATAAAGGCCGGGGATGACGCAGCCGCGCGTGTCCAGCACCTCGCAGCGGCTGTTGACGTCCAGCCCGGCGGCGGTGAAGCCGATGATCGCCGCGCGCACCTCCACCGCATAGAATGGCGCGGTGCGGATAGGCGTGAGCGGATGGCCGTTGCCGTCCTTGCGGAAACGACGATCCTCGCCGGTGCGCTCGATATCCTCATTATAGACCCGCACCGTCTCGCCGACCGCGACCGGATCGAGGCCGACCTTGCGGGCCAGTTCCTCGATCGTGTCGGCGGTCTGGACGACGCCCTTGGCGACCTCCCCCAAGATGGTGCGCTCTTCCCAGCTCGAGATCGCCAGCCCGCTATTATAGGGGTCAGCATAGCTGAGATCGTCGCCATTCTCGACCATCGTCGGATGATCGAAGATCGCCCAGCAGCGATGATCCGTCTGCTCGTTGATCAGATAGCCGACCACCGAATAGGATTCCCACTCCGCCATGAAGCGCTTGCCCTCGCGGTTCACCGCGATCACCCAGGGCGGCAGGAAAGCCTCGACGAAGCGGCTCTCGAAACAGGGGGACGGGTTCAGCAGGCCGGTGTCCTGGCCGGTGATCTGCGCGCCGACGGATTCGCCCAGCGTGATGCCGTCGCCAAGGATGAAGGGCGCGTCGCGATGCACCGCCCAGGTCCGGTCGCCATGATAGGCGGCGGACGGATACCAGCGCTTCAGCATCTCCGGGCTGTTGCCGAAGCCGCCGGTCGCGACGATCACCGCGGGCGCGCGCAATTCGGTGCCGTCGGCACGGACGCCGACGACGCGGCCGTCCTCGACGATCAGCCCGTCGACGCGCGTGCCCAGCGCCGTCTCGACGCCGAGCGCGCCGGCGCGGTTGATGAGGGCGTCAGCGATTCCGAGTCCGAACGTCTTCGACGTATGGCCGCGCTTGACGCCGCTGACGTCCGAATGGACCAGCATCGAGGCAGGAAACTCGACGCCCAGCGTCTTCAGCCATTCCAGCGTCGGCCCGCATTCGACGGCATAGTCGCGGATCAGATCGGGCCGCACCGCATGCTGGTTGAGCGTCAGAATATAATCATAGATCGCGTCGGCATCGTCCGCGATCCCGGCTTCCTGCTGGGTCGAGGTGTTGCCCGCATAGAAAACGCCCGTCGAGTTGCGCGTCGCGCCGCCGAGATGGGTATCGGCCTCCAGCACCATGACGGATGCGCCGGCATTGCGCGCCTCGATGGCGGCGGACATTCCGGCCGCGCCCGATCCGATGACGATAACGTCGAAATCCTGTGCCAAAGCCCGTCTCTCCTAACCCCGGTCCCAAGCCATGCGGGGACGCATTTTCTTGTTTCAACCGCCAAGGTATGTTTGCATACTATCGGCCCCGGTGGAAGCCGTAAAGACGGCGCGGCCAGAGAATTGCCCCCGGCGTGAAGTCCGACCGCCGGTTCAGCTTGTCGACGCGGCGCCGCGCCGCATCGCTCCCACGGGATCAGGCCGCGAAATCCGCCACCCAGTCGAGCGCCGCCTGATGCTCCTGCGGCGTGAAGGTGCGGATTTCGACGAAGGGGATCAGCGGGCTGACCGTTTGCGCCAGGGACGCGATCCAGCTCTTGTCGGTTATCACCGCCTCGCGCGGAAAGCGGTGGAGCTGGAACAGCTTGGAGAAGGAATAGCGCAGGTCCCGAATACCGGCGCGGAAGGTCATGTCATGAAACCCGGTCAGGTCCGCCAGCACGCCGATCTTGTCGTGCCGTTTCAGCCTGTCCTCGAGATCGGCGATGATCCGCTCATAATCCTCTTCGTCGAGGGTGCCCGACAGCCGATAGGCGGCGACATGGTCGGGCGCGGGCAAGATCTCCAGCAAGACATCCTCCATCGCGGCTGCGGCGAGTCAACGAGGCTCGACGACCTTCTTTCCATCCGGGCATTCACCTTGCAACGACAATCTCTAGAATGACGCCATGGACATCGACCTTCGCACCGCCCTGCCCGGCGACGCGCCCGCCCTCGCCGCGCTGAAACGCGCCACCTTCCGCGAGGCCTTCGTCGAGGATTATGCGATCCCCTACCCGCCCGCCGACCGCGCCGCGTTCGAGGCGCAGGCCTATGGCGTGGCGCAGGTGGCCGGCGAACTCGCCGATGCGGCGCATGAGACGTGGCTGGCGGTAACGGGCGACGGCGCGCTTGCCGGCTATGTCCATATCGGCCCGTGCAAGCTGCCTCACCCCGATGTGCGGCGGGACGCAGGCGAAATCTACCAGCTCTATGTCCGGCGGGCCTATCATGGCCTGCGTATCGGCCGCCGCCTGCTGTCCCTCGCCCTCGACCGGCTCGCCGCGACCCGTCCCGGCCCGGTGTGGCTCGGCGTGTGGTCGGGCAACGACCGGGCGCGGGCGATCTATGCCGCCCATGGCTTCAGGAAGGTCGGCGAATATCAGTTCGCGGTCGGCGACTGGCGCGACGACGAGCATATCCTCCGCCGCGACGCCTGATCCGGCCCTGGAGTTCGTCGGCTTCAAGCGGAAGCGCCGTCCAAACCGGACAAACTCCGGGACGGATCGAGATTCAGTTCAGGTCGAGCCGAAAATGGTGGTTTTGTGTGACCCGGAGCGCAGCGTACTTCAGGTACGTGAGCACCGGAAGCGCACGAAACCGCCATTTGCAGGCCGACATGGGCTGAATGTCGATCCGTCCTAACCCCGCTGGAACGGCCGGAAGCAGTCGCGCACCTCGCGCACGAACAGCTCCGGCTG
>CAZACH010000250.1:0-3528 GCA_964483275.1 uncultured Sphingomonadaceae bacterium
CGCCGAGATTCGCGAGAGCATTGCCGTCGAAGGCGCGACCGTGGTGATCGCGCGGTGCGATCCGGCTTAGGACACCGTGCAATAAATCGGCACCATCCTGCCCACCCCCCGTTCGTCCTGAGCCTGTCGAAGGACGACAGCACCAACCTGCGGGATCTGCTCCGCCGCTTGCGGGTGGGAAGGCCTGCGCGGTCATCCTTCGACAGGCTCAGGACGAACGGAGTTCGGGGGCGGGTGGCGGTGCTGACTCCATCGCTGCCGCTGCCGTTGCCGCCGCCCTGTCCGGGATCAGGCCGCCAGGATCCTGGCGCGCCGGCGCTGCACGGAGGAGCCGATGCCCAGCGCCTCGCGATATTTGGCGACGGTGCGGCGGGCGATATCGAAGCCCTTGGCACGCAGCAATTCGACCAGCTTGTCGTCGGACAGGATGTCGCCGGCGGTTTCGGCGGCGATCAAGGCCCTGATCTCGTCCTTCACGGCCAGCGCCGACACCGCCTCTCCGCCGTCGGCGGCCTGAATCGCGCTGGTGAAGAAATATTTCAGCTCGAACACGCCGCGCGCGCAGGACAGATATTTGTTCGACGTCACCCGGCTGACGGTGGATTCATGCATGCCGATATCCTCGGCGATGGTCTTCAGCGTCAGCGGCTTGAGCTGGCTCACGCCCTGCTCGAAAAAACCTTCCTGATGCTTGACCAGCGCGGTGGCGACGCGGGTGATGGTGCGGGCGCGCTGGTCGAGCGCCTTGACCAGCCAATTGGCGCTGGCGAGGCATTCGGTGAGGAACGCCTTCTGTGTCTTGTGGCCCTTGGCGCCGCGCGACAGCTCGACATAATAGCTGCGATTGACCAGCACGCGCGGCAGCGTCGCCGAGTTCAGCTCCACCGCCCAGCCGTCGCGGGTGCGGGCGACGAAAATGTCGGGCACGACGCCCTGCACCCGCTCGTTGCCGAACAGCAGGCCGGGTTTCGGGTTATAGCCGCGCAGCTCGCGGATCATGTCGACCAGATCCTCCTGATCGACGCCGCAGATTCGTTTCAGCGGCGCCATCTCGCCGCGCGCCAGAAGCTCCAGATTGTCGAGCAGGCGGGCCATGGCGGGATCGTATCGGTCCGCCTCCCGCGCCTGTAGCGCGAGGCATTCGGACAGGGAGCGCGCGCCGACGCCGGTGGGATCGAACTGCTGGATGCGCGCCAGCACCGCCTCGACCGTGCCAAGCGGCGCGCCGAGCCGCTCCGCGACCTCCGGCAGGTCGCCGGTCAGATAGCCGGCCTCGTCGATCTGGTCGATCAGGTGGCGGGCGATCAGCGCCTCGGCGTCCGCGAAGCTGGCGCCGACCTGCGCCGACAAATGGTCGTGCAGCGTCGGTGTCGCCGACAGCATCGCTTCGAGACCGCCGCCCTCGTCGCCAAACCCGCCAGAGCTGCCACCGTCTCCGGTGAGGCTGAGGCCGCCGTCCAATCCCTGTCCGGTGGCGGCGGCGCTGTCGCCGGGGCTGTCATGGTGGAATGTCTCGGCGTCGTAATCGACGTCGAGCGGCGCATCGGCCACGGCGTCGCCCGTCGCGATCAGACGGTCGGCGGTCGCCGGCTCCTCCCCATACTCGTCGGGGCCGTCGCCGGCGTCATAATCGGGCGCCGCCTCCCGCTCCTCGGCGGCGCTGCGCTCCTCGTCGGGATTGGCGTCGAGCAGCGGGTTCTTCTCCAGCTCCTCGCTGATGAACGCCTCGACCTCCAAATTGGTCAGCGCCAGCAGCTTGATCGCCTGCTGGAGCTGCGGCGTCATGACCAGCGACTGCGACTGGCGCAGGTCGAGGCGGGGGCCGAGCGCCATCAGTCATGCTGCCTGTCGAACGACGCATCCAAAGGCTGGAATACGCGCGCGCGCATGGTCAGAGCGAGAAGCTCTCGCCGAGATAGAGGCGGCGGACATTGGGATCGGCGACCAGCGCGGCGGGTGCCCCCTCGAACAGCACCTGACCGTCATAGATGATGCAGGCGCTATCGACGATATCCAGCGTCTCGCGGACATTGTGGTCGGTGATCAGCACGCCGATGCCGCGATCCTTGAGCGTGCGGACGAGGTCGCGGATATCGGCGATCGAGATCGGGTCGATGCCCGCGAAGGGTTCGTCGAGCAGCATGATCGTCGGGTTGGCGGCCAGTGCGCGCGCGATCTCGACGCGCCGTCGCTCGCCGCCCGACAGCGCCATGGCCGGCGCTGTGCGCAGGCGCTCGATGTGGAATTCGGCGAGCAGCTGGTTCAGCCGCTCCTCGCGGGTGGCGCGGTCCGGCTCCACCAGCTCCAGCACGGCGGTGATGTTCTGCTCGACGTTCAGGCCGCGGAAGATCGAGGTTTCCTGCGGCAGATAGCCGAGGCCCAGCACCGCGCGGCGGTACATGGGCAGGCCGGTGATGTCGGTGCCGTCCAGCATGATGCGGCCATGGTCCGGCTGGACGAGGCCCATGATCGAATAGAAGCAGGTCGTCTTGCCCGCGCCGTTGGGGCCGAGCAGGCCGACCACCTGGCCGGGCTCGACGGTCAGTGATACGTCGCGCAGCACCTGCCGCTTGTCATAGCCCTTGGCGATCGAAACCACCGCGAGGCCGCTGGTGCAGCTTGCGGCGCGCGCCTCGGCGGCGGAGTCCTGAAGGGTTTCGACGTCGCTCATCTCGGTACGTCTCTTCCACGAACAAGGTTAACGGACGGTGTAGGAGACGAAAACTGGCAAGCTTTGTGCATGGGTGCAGGCTATCCCGGCAGGGGGGTCGAATACAAGCCGGCTGAGCGGTCCGGACGCGCGGTTCCGGCGTCAGTTGTTGCGCTGCGGCACCACGAACCGGCCGGTGACGCGCCCGCCGCTCTGGCCCTGCTGGACGGTGCCGCCGTCGAGGGTCGAGCGGCCGTCGTCGAGGTTGATGACCAGGCGCTGGCCGTTGAGCACCGACTGGCCGCGCTCCAGGCGGACATTGCCGATCAGCGTCAACAGCCGGTTCTGGACGTCATAGACGCCGGAATTACCGCGCGCGGTCTCGCTCGGGCTGCGCATCGTCACCGCGCCGTCGGCATCGACGCGCTGGATTTCGAGATCGCCGCTGTTGCCGCGCTTGACATAGGCGACGCGCAGGCGCTGGGCGTCGATGGCCATGTCGCCCTGCCGCACCCGGACATTGCCGGTGAACAAGGCACGGTCGAGACGGTCCTGAACCTCGATCCGGTCCGCCTCGATATCGAGCGGCGCCGATGTATTGTGTCCGCGCAGCGCCGAGACGCTGCCCTGCCCGTGCAGCGGCGCGGCGGACAGCAGCGCGGCGGGAAGCAGGAGCAGGGCGAGGCGGCGAACCATGTGCGCCGTCATCTGGACTGGCCGGGAACGATATGCAAGCGGGCACGATCGGTCAGCGTGACGGTCCGTGCGTCGATATCGGCTTGCAGGCCGCCGGCGGTGAAGGTGCCCAGCGGCATGGTGCCGTCGACCTTGCCGACGCTGCGCGCGGTGCGGCTGGGCAGGTCGACCGTGACGTCGCG
>CAZACH010000251.1:0-3514 GCA_964483275.1 uncultured Sphingomonadaceae bacterium
CCTTTCCCGGCACCCGCATCTGCGGCGAATTACCGTTGATACGCCCAACGGCCCTGTCTCCATGCCTGCGCCCGCGCCGGTTTTCGCCGGTGAAGAGCGCCGCTACGGACCTGTTCCCGCCCTGAAGCGGCTAGAAAAGTAGCGGCACATTACCTAACCGCCCCTCCTTGCAAGCAAGCGGACGATGGCCACATGGAGTTCGACGATTTATCCATGTTCCTCTTTACGCCGGCGACCGACTCGACCGGCTGGAAAAGGCCACGGCTACCGACGCGGATGCGATCGTCGTCGACCTCGACCAGAAGGAGGCAGCCCGCCGGTGCGGCAGGGGCGGGTGCTGGACCAGCGGCGGTCGTGGTGACGCCGGCGGCGATGCATCGGAAGCCCCGGACCTGAAGCTGACGAGATCGTCCGCTTCGGCGGCAAGCGCACGCAGGCGGATGCGCAACTGCTCCGCGAAGGGCGTGGCGACCATGCCGCGGCCGGTGCGCATCAGGATCGGCGACACGGCGGACGCTGCAACTGGACGCGGCCGCCGCGCTCGACTGGAGAAGGCTGGTCGCCGTCGCCAGCAATCGGGATGTCGCCCAGACCACGCCGTCGCGCTCCATGCCGCTGATGATCCTCGACAATGGCCATAACTCCGCGCTGAAACTGCCGGCAAGCCTGCCGCGCGCGGCCCGGAAGGTCCAAAGCGGCTTCACCATGGTCGGGAACTGGCTTGGCCTGTGGACCGGCGCGGTCCGGGATGAGGACGCCGCCGAAACCGTGATCGCAACCACGGCGACCGCATTGATGTCCACAATGGAAGACGTCGACTTTGCTGCGGCCCGCAAGCGCGCAGCCCGGCTGTGGAAAGAAAGAAGCGCCTCACCGGCGGACAGCGGTCAGGTGCGGGGAAAGGGCGTGCTGAGGAAAGACGAACCCGCCGATCCAAAGCGCCAGGGCTGTTCGATGGCCCTGGAAATCCCGATTCTCGGACCGCTGATGACGGCGTGCGGTTCAGCGGCCGGCCGCAGCAGGAACGGTTCGCGCAAGAAGGAAAGACCGTCATGCGCGGCATCGACGCCGAGCGCCTGCGCCAGCCGCCCCGGTCCGGCGCAAAGACGCCGCATTGCTTCCATGCCCCGGCGCGCCTGCATCGCCGCAATGCCTTCGTGGGGCTCGATCGCCCGCAGCAAAACCGCGCTTCCCGGAAGACACACGACATTCAGGCACCAGTGGACGCCATAGGAAAGATAGACATAGGCCGTACCGGGAGCGCCGAACATCGCGCTATTGCGCCGGGTCGGACCCCGATAGCTGTGGGAAGCAGGATCGTCGGCCGCGTAAGCCTCGGTTTCGACGATGACCCCACCGACGCCGTTCACCAGAAGCTGCGCTCCCACCAGATCGCGCGCGACCTCCACCGCATCGCGGGCGAAAAAGCGCTGATCGCCCGCCGACAAGCCCTGTTTCATTCGGTCAGGCAATGACCACGGCCGGCGCGCCTTCCCCGACCCTGCCGACAAGGCTGGCCTCGGCGAAGCCTTCATCGCTGAAGATCGCCAGAACGTCATCTGCGGCTTCGGGCGCGCATGCGACCAGCAGCCCACCACTGGTTTGCGGATCGCACAGCAAGGCGCGGTCGATCTCGTCCAGCGTCGGTGCAAGGCGGACATTCTCGCCATAGCTTGCCCAGTTGCGCCCCGACGCGCCGGTGATGAACCCGGCCTGCGCCAGATCGCGCACCCCGGAAAACAGCGGCACTGTCGCCCAGTCGATGCTGATGCTGACACCCGAGCCACGCGCCATTTCCAGCGCATGACCGGCCAGCCCGAAGCCGGTCACGTCGGTCATGGCATGAACGCCCGGCAGCTTCGCCAGACGCGGTCCCGGCGTGTTCAGGCGCGTGGTCGCGGCGATCATCCCGGCATAGGCGTCGGCGGAAAGCTGTTCTTTCTTGAGCGCGGCCGAGAAAATGCCGACGCCCAGCGGCTTGCCAAGGATCAGCACGTCGCCCGGCCTTGCGTCGCAATTGCGCTTCAGATGCGCGGGATCGACCAGCCCGATCGCCACAAGCCCGTAGATCGGCTCGACGGAATCGATGGTGTGGCCGCCGGCGATGGGAATACCGGCCGCACGGCATGCCGATGCGCCGCCATCGAGGATCCTGCCGATGGTGGCGGTCGAAAGACTGTTGACGGGCATGCCGACCAGCGCCAGCGCGAAAATCGGCGTCGCCCCCATGGCATAGACGTCGCTGATGGCGTTGGTGGCGGCGATACGGCCGAAATCATGCGGATCATCGACCACCGGCATGAAGAAATCGGTGGTGGCGACGAGGGCCTTGTCGTCATCTATCTGATAGACGGCGGCGTCGTCGGAGGTCTCGATACCGACCAGAAGCTGCGGCGGCACCGGCAGGGGCGACGCCCCGCGCAGAATGTCCTGCAATACGCCCGGCGCGATCTTGCAGCCGCAGCCGCCGCCATGGGCCAGCGAGGTCAGGCGCGGTTCCTGCACCGGGGTCGCGATCGCGTCCATTTGCATGCTCCTTCGTCACGAGGCTTGGCGTCCGTTGTGCCACCGCGCGACGCATACGGCAAGTTGCCAGCGACAGGGTCAAACCGTTGTATTCAAATGGATATATCGACCCTTCATTGACAGAACTGCTAATTGGCCTGAACATGCGCAATCAAATACGCGGTTTGCAGTCATCTCTAGCAACCTATCGGTGAGACAGGCAGTGAAGGGAGGGTTCCGTGAATATTGACCTTACGCGCCGCAGCTTTTTGAAGCTGACGGGAGCGGGGGTGGCGACCACGTCGCTCGGTGCGATGGGGTTCGGGCAGGCTGAGGCGGCGGTTGCCGCCCATGTCCGCGAGTTCAAGCTGGCCACTACCACTGAAACCCGCAATATCTGCACCTACTGCTCCGTCGCCTGCGGCATCATCATGTATTCGAAGGGCGATCTGGCGGCTGGCGAGAAGGCCGACCTCATCCATATCGAGGGCGACGCCGACCACCCGACCAATCGCGGCACGCTCTGCCCGAAGGGCGCGGCGCTGAAATCCTACGTCAAGGCCGAGACGCGGCTGACACGTCCGCGCTATCGCGCGCCCGGCTCCGACCATTTCGTCGATATCAGCTGGGACGAGGCGCTCGACAAGATCGCCCGCGCGGTCAAGGACGACCGCGACGCCAATCTCGTCGAGAAGAACGACAAGGGCGTCACCGTCAATCGCTGGACCTCGACCGGGTTCCTGGCGGCGTCGGCGACCACGAATGAAACCGCCTGGCTCACCTACAAGGTGGTGCGTTCGCTGGGCATTGTAGGATTCGACAACCAGGCGCGCGTCTGACACGGCCCCACGGTGTCCAGTTTGGGCCCGACTTTTGGCCGTGGAGCGATGACGAACTCCTGGACCGACATCAAGAATACCGACCTTGTCATCATCATGGGCGGCAATGCCGCTGAAGCGCATCCGTGCGGCTTCAAATGGGTGACGGAGGCCAAGCACCATCGCGGCGC
>CAZACH010000252.1:0-3489 GCA_964483275.1 uncultured Sphingomonadaceae bacterium
CCCGCCGACGACGACGACATCCTTGCCGGCGGCGTTGAGCGAGCCGTCCTCGAAGGCCGGCACCTCGTCGCCAAAGCCCTTGCGGTTCGAGGCGATGAGATAATCGAGCGCCTCGACCACGCCGCCCGCCCCGACGCCGGGCGCCTTGATGGTGCGCGGCTTGTAGACGCCGGTGGCGATCAATAGCGCGTCGTGCCGCTGGCGCAGGACGGCAAGGCTGGCGTCGCGCCCGACCTCAAAATCCTGATGGAAGACGATGCCGCCGTCGACCAGCCGCCGGACCCGCCGGCCGACCACTTCCTTCTCCAGCTTGAAGCCGGGAATGCCATAGGTCAGCAAGCCGCCGGCGCGGTCGTGCCGGTCATAGACATGCACCTCATAGCCCTGCACGCGCAGCAGCTCCGCCGCCGTCAGCCCGGCCGGACCCGCGCCGATGATCCCCACCGACTGCGCCGAACGGTCCGCGACCGGCTCCAGCGGCCGCACCCAGCCTTCCTGCCATGCGGTGTCGGTGATGAACTTCTCCACCGAGCCGATGGTGACGGCGCCATGGCCGGAGAATTCGATGACGCAATTGCCTTCGCACAGCCGGTCCTGCGGGCAGATGCGGCCGCAGATCTCCGGCATGGTCGAGGTGGCGTTGGACAGCTCATAGGCTTCCTCCAGCCGCCCTTCGGCGGTCAGCCTCAGCCAGTCGGGAATATGATTGTGCAGCGGGCAATGAACCGAGCAATAGGGAACGCCGCATTGCGAGCAGCGCGACGCCTGTTCCTCGGCCCGCGCCAGCAGATAGGGGCGCGCGATCTCCAGGAAATCATCGTCACGGTCTTCGGGGGCGCGCTTTTCCGGATAGGCCTGCGGCACGCCCACGAAGCGCAGCATCTTGTTCTCGGCCACGACTTCGGTCCTTCGGCTTTGGATATGCCGAAGCCATTGCCTGACAAAAGGCACGGAGTCACGTTATTTCCACGATATAAGGCAGTTTAACTGACCCATTTCTCCTTATTGAGAAAGGCTCTCAACTCACTGCCTCGCTTCGCCTCATTTTATAGTTCCGTTTCGGTACTATCTACCCCGCCATCCAGATGAGCGCCGCCGTGCCCAGCACGATGCGATACCAGGCAAAGGGCGTGAACCCATAGCGCGAGACGAGCGAAACGAACGCCTTCACCACCAGCGCCGCGACCACGAAGGAAATGCCGAAGCCGATCGCGATGATCCCGAAATCGTCGCCGGAAAGCTGGTCCCAGCTCTTGTAGAGGTCATAGCCGGAGGCCGCGATCATGGTGGGGACCGCGACGAAGAAGCTGAATTCCGCCGCCGTCTTGCGCTCGACGCCCATCAGCAGCGCGCCCATGATGGTGGCGCCGGACCGGCTGACCCCCGGGATCATCGCCAGGCATTGCGCGATGCCGATGCCGAGCGCGCCGCGCCACGACAGGCTTTCCACCGACATGAAGCGCGGCGCGCGCACGCTGCGCTCGATGACCAGGATGGCGATGCCGCCCAGGATCAATGCCCAGGCCACGATCGCCGGCGTTTCCATCATCGCCTTGACCATGCTGTAGACGAACAGACCGATGATCGCGGCGGGAAGGAAACCCAGCGCGATATTGCGCGTGAAGGCGACCGGCCCCGCCTCACGCCGGCCGAGCCCGATCAGCACATCCAGGAAGCGCCGCCAATAGACGACCAGAACGGCGAGAATCGCGCCGAGCTGAATGACGATCTTGAAGGTCTTGGACGCCTCCCCCTCGAAGCCGAGCAGGCGTCCGGCGAGAATCAGATGGCCGGTCGACGAGACCGGCAGGAATTCGGTCAGCCCTTCGAGCAGGCCGAGCAGGACGGCGGTGGCGACATCGCTCACCTCAGGCGGCCGCCACGGGACGGCGGGTGAACCGGCCCTGCTTGCGATACTGGACCAGCCAGTTCGACGCCTTCGCCTCCAGCGGCGTCGGCGCCACGCCCAGCGCCTCCAGCCCGGCGGCGCCCGTCGGCACGACATTGTCGGACTGGAGCATCAGCCACTGGTCCCAGGTGATCGGCGCGCCGGGCAGGATCGACCCCACCCGCGCCAGGGGCCGCGCCACCGCCGCCGGTACATCGAGCAGCGTGCGTTGCGTCCCGGTCTCCGCCAGAATCGCGGCGATCAGTTCGCGGAAACTATAGACGCGCGGCCCGCCGAGCGTGAACAACTGGCCGCCGAACGCTTCAGGGTCCGAGACCGCCGCGACGACCGCATCGGCGACGTCGCCCACCCAGACCGGCTGGAAGCGCGTGTCGCCCGCCACCACCGGCATGAACGGCGCCAGCTTGCCCATGGCGGCGAAACGGTTGGTGAAATTATCCTCCGGTCCGAAGATGACCGACGGCCGCAGAATCGTCGCGTCCGGAAAAGCCTCGCGAACCAGCGCCTCGCCCTCGCCCTTCGACCGGCCATAGCGCGATTCGGATTCGCGGTCGGCGCCGATCGCCGAGACATGCACCAGCGCCCGCGCGCCCACCGCCTTCGCGGCACGCGCCACGGCGCCCGCGCCCTTCGCCTGGACCGCCTCGAAATCGCCGGACAGGATGCCCGCCAGATTGACCACCGCCGTGCTGCCGGCAAGCAGCGTCGGCAACTGGTCCTCGCGGCGAACGTCGCCGCCGGCGATCTGCACCTGCCCGAGATTTCCCAACGGCTTCAGGAACAGCGCCTGACGCGGCCGGCGGCACACCACCCGCACCCGCACGCCGGTCTGGCACAAGGCCTGAACGACATAACGCCCCACGAATCCCGAGCCACCAATGACCGTGACCAGCCCGTTCATGTCCACCTCACAACAGGTTTTTACGCAGCCGGGCCTTGCCACGTTGCCTAGCACGTTGACAAGGCCGCGTTCAGGCCCTAGCGAGCGCGGCCTACCCCGTGCCCAGGTGGCGGAATTGGTAGACGCACCAGCTTCAGGTGCTGGCGCTCGCAAGGGCGTGGAGGTTCGAGTCCTCTCCTGGGCACCATTTGTTCTTCTCACGTTCTCCCAAATAATCTATAAAACCCGCAGAAATCCTAGGGATTTGGCCCTTGGATCGTTCCGGATCGTCCCGCCTGTTCTCGGGGGTTCCAGACATTTTTGCGGGCCTTTTGCGGGCCTTTGCGAAAACCACATTGGGAAAAGGCCCGCACATGCCTCTGACCGAGACTCGGCTTCGCGCCCTCAAGACCAAAGACAAGTCTTACAAGGTCGCTGACCAGCGCGGCCTCTATATCGAGGTCACGCCTGCTGGCGGCAAGCTCTGGCGCTTCCGGTACCGGATCGGCAAGATCGAGAAGAAGCTCGCAATCGGGAGCTATCCCGAGGTCAGCCTCAAGCAAGCGCGAGACGCAACCTACGAGGCGCGCCAGGCTGTTGCTTCCGGGATCGACCCAGCCTTTGAGAAGCGGAAGCGGAAGATCCGTGGCCTGCTGCCGGTTTGGTGGACACCGAGATAGGGTGTTTCCACCTATCGGAG
>CAZACH010000253.1:0-3444 GCA_964483275.1 uncultured Sphingomonadaceae bacterium
AGCCAGCCCGATATGATCGGGATGCAGATGGGTGCAGATGATCCGCGTGATGCGTCGGCCGGGCAGCAAGGCTTCCCAGACCGCGCGGCACATCGGGACGTTCATGCCGGTATCGACGATCGCGGTGCCGGGGCCGGCCTCATCCGCGTCGTCGAGCAGCCACAGATTGATATGGTCGAGCGAGCCGGGCATCGGCATGCGCACCCATTGGATGCCTGGCGCCACCTCGAACGGCCGGTCGGCGGGCGGCGCCCAGCGACCGAACGGATGATCCAGCCCGCGGCGGGAGACCGCGCCCTGCGGCCCATCCTCGACGGCGGCCGCCGGGGCGTCGCAAGCGCTCAATCCGCGCGCCTGCTCGCGAACAATGCCTCCGCTTCGTCGAGCACGCCGTCGCTGGCCTGGGCGGTCGTGTCCCGCTCGGCCCGCAGCGACTGGAGCAGGGCTTCGCGATCACCCGCCAGACGCCCATCCTCCTGCGGCGCGATGCCGGCGCGCTTGGCCGCCAGCGCGACCACCGCATCCAGCTCGCGCTGCGCGCACAGGCCCAGAGTCACCGGGTCCTTCGGCACGATATTGGCGATGTTCCAGTGGGTCCGGTCGCGAATCGTCGCGATGGTCGTCTTGGTGGTGCCGATCAGCTTCGAAATCTGCGCATCGCTGACTTCCGGGTGGTTGCGGATGATCCAGGCGATGCCGTCCGGCTTGTCCTGCCGCTTGGAGACCGGCGTGTAGCGCGGCCCCTTGGTGCGGCGCAGCTGCTCCGGCCCCTTCGACATCTTCAGGCGATATTCGGGGTCGGCATGGCCGGCCTCGATCTCCTCAAGCGTCAGTTCGCCGGCGCGGACCGGATCGCGGCCGACAAGCTTGGTGGCGGCGGTGTCGTCGGCGATCGCCTGCACCTCGAGCACATGCAGGCCGCAATAGTCGGCGACCTGCTGGAAGGTCAGCGCACTGTTGTCGACCAGCCAGGCGGCGGTCGCGTGCGGCATAAGGGGGTGTTCCTGGGACATTTTTCGCCTCTCGCGAACAAGAAAAGGGCCGCCCCTCACCGGAGCGGCCGCCATGCCTGCATTATCTAGACCCGCAGCGTTCCCGGATCAAGGAAAGTCGCACCTGTGCCGATCAGGCAGCGACGGCGAGAGAATGGGTGGGCACCAGAGCGTCCAGAAACTCGTCCGCGCTGCGCCGCCATGTGAAGCGCCGCGCGCCGGCCACGCAGTCGGCGGGGTCGAGCCGCAGGGCGCGGGCGATGGCGCGGTCGAGCGCCGCGTCCATCGCGCCGGTCCGCGCCGTCAGCACATCCTGCGGCCCCGGCACCGGGAAGGCGGCGACAGGCGTGCCGCAGGCCAGCGCCTCGATCATGACGAGGCCGAACGTGTCGGTGCGGCTGGGGAAAACGAACACATCGGCACCGGCATAGGCCCCGGCCAGCGCCTCGCCCGACAATGCGCCCATGAACAGCGCGTCGGGATGGCGTTGGGCGAGCGCGGCCAGCGCCGGCCCCTCGCCCACCACGACGCGGCTGCCGGGATGGCGGGTGTCGAGGAAGGCGCCGATATTCTTCTCCACCGCGACCCGGCCGACATAAAGCTGGATGGGTCGCGGCAGGTCGCGAAACGCTGGCGGCGGCGGCGCGTCCGGCGAGAACAGCGACAGGTCGACGCCCCTGCCCCATGGCCGCAGCGGCCCGATGCCGCGCGTCTCCAGCGACCGGCGCAATGTCGGCGTCGCCGCCAGCACCGCCGCCGCCGGACGGTGGAACCAGCGCATGTAGCGCCAGAACCAGTCGGCCGGCATGCGGGTGCGCGCGGCGGCATAATCGGGGAACTGGGTGTGGTAGGCGGTGGTGAAGGGCCGCCCCCGGCTGACGCACCAGCGCCGCGCCGCGACGCCCAGCGGGCCTTCCGTGGCGATATGGATGGCGTCCGGCGCGAAATCGGCAAGCATCCGCCCGACCGAGCCCGGCCCCGGCAACGCCAGCCTGATCTCGCCATAGCTGGGACAGGGGATCGAGGCGAAGCGGTCGGGCGAGACGATCTCCACGGCATGGCCGTCGCCGCGGATTATCTCGACCACGGCGGTCAGCGTGCGGACGACGCCATTGACCTGCGGCGTCCAGGCGTCGGTGACGATGGCGATGCGCACCTGGGTCAGGCGACCTTGAGCGCCGGCGCCGTGCGCGCCGCGATCTCGTCCGCCCAGTGCAGGATTTCCATCCGCCCCTCATGGGTTTCGACGAGCGCGGTGCAGCTTTCCACCCAGTCGCCGTCATTATAATAGTCGACGCCGCCGATCTGCCGCATCTCCGCCGTGTGGATATGGCCGCAGACGACGCCGTCGAAGCCGCGCGTATCGACGGCATGGGCCACCGCCTCCTCGAAGCGGGAGATGAACTCGACGGCGTTCTTGACCTTCTGCTTGGCGTGCTTCGACAGCGACCAATAGGGCTTGCCGCGCCACGCCCGGACCTTGTTGACGACATGGTTGAGCTTGAGCAGCAGTTCGTAGGCGGCGTCGCCCAGAAAGGCGAGCCAGCGGGCATACATCACCACTGCGTCGAACTCGTCGCCGTGGATGACCAGCAGCTTGCGGCCGTCCGCCGTGACGTGCACTGCTTTCCGCCGAATCTCGACGCCACCGAAGTTCATGCCGGAGAATTGGCGGAAGGCCTCGTCATGATTGCCCGGCACATAGACGACCCGCGTGCCGGTCTTGGCGCGCTTCAGCACGCGGCGGACGATGTCGTTGTGGGGCGCCGGCCAGTACCAGCTGCGCCGCAGCCGCCAGCCGTCGATGATGTCGCCGACCAGATAGAGCGTGTCGCAATCGACGCTGTCGAGGAAATCGACCAACATCCCCGCCTTGCAGCCGCGCGTGCCGAGATGAATGTCCGAAATCCAGATCGCCCGGTAATGCCGGCGAATGCGTCCCGTCGCGAGCATGCCATGTCTCCCACCCAGCGGTGATCGACCCGGCCTCTATTCCGGCGGCGCGACTCGGTGGTGACAGTTCAGTGACGGATCGGTGACGGTGACTGGCTCAGCCTTCCGACACCTCCAGCACGATCTTGCCGAAATGGCCGCCCGACTCCATGCGGGCATGGGCCTGTGCCGCCTCCGCCAGGGGAAAGCGGCTGTCGATCACCGGGCGCACCTGCCCCTGTTCGAGCAGCGGCCAGACATTGTCCCGCAGCTCCTGCGCCACCGCCGCCTTGAAGGCGTTGGAGCGCGGCCGCAGCGTCGATCCGGTGAGGTGGAAGCGGCGGACCATCATCGGGAACAGCGGGATGGTCGCCTTGGCGCCGCCCTGAATGGCGATGACGGAGATACGCCCGTCCTCCGCAAGGCAGGCCATGTCCTGCGCGATATAGTCGCCGCCGACCATGTCGAGCACGATGTCAGCGCCGCGCCCGTTGGTGAAGCGATTGACCGCCTCGACGAA
>CAZACH010000254.1:0-3416 GCA_964483275.1 uncultured Sphingomonadaceae bacterium
GCACGGCGGCGACGGCGCTGACGACCGCCGCGCTCACGGTCTTCGCGCAGCGCGACTAGGGTGGGGGCGCGGGCCGGGGCCGCCTGAACTGAACCGAACCGGCCCCGGTCAGCCGGCGGTGTCGTCTTCCCCCGCCGCCTCGGCCGCGCCGCCCGAAAGGACGCGCCCGGCGCGGTGGATGGCGCGGCGGACGCGCGGATAGGTGCCGCAGCGGCAGATGTTGGTGATCGCGGCGTCGATGTCGCTATCCGACGGCCGCCGGTTGCCGGCGAGCAGCGCGACCGCCGCCATGATCATGCCGGATTGGCAATGGCCGCATTGCGGGACGTTCTCGGCGATCCATGCCTGTTGCACAGCATGGCCGCGATCGGGCGCCAGCCCTTCGATGGTGGTGACGAAGCTGCCCTCTATGGCGCCGATCGAAATCTGGCAGGATCGCCGCGCCTCGCCGTCGATGATGACCGTGCAGGCGCCGCAAAGCCCCGCGCCGCACCCATATCTGGTGCCGGTGAGATTGGCCGCGTCGCGCAGCGCCCACAGCAGCGGAGTCTCCGCGTCCATGGCGAATTCCACCGGGTTTCCATTGACCGTGAAGCGCGTCATCCTGCTCCAGATAGCCGCCCCCGCGCGTTCGGCAAGGGCGGATGCGATTGTTAGACGATGCTATGCCTTGTGGCAGGGGGAGGACGGTCCTATAAGGCCCGCGATTCCGGCTGCGCTGTTTTCGTGAATGGCGGGCTGCCTTGTTTCCCGGGGGTAGGATGGGACGCACGTATAACTTATTTCTGGCGCTTGCCCTGGCGCTGACGCCGGCTGTCGCCGTGGCGCAGGATGCGGCGCCGACCGCCGCCGGAGCCACGGCCGTCGTGGCCGCTCAGGACTCGGCCGCCGCGCCCGTGGCGGCTGCGCTCCCGCCGGTCGACAGGCCGGTGGCGGTCACCGATATCGGCCAGCCGCGCGACGCGGGCATCAGCCTGCAGGAGCAGTTCACCGAAGTCGGCCGCTATGGCGCCTGGATGCACAATGCCGTCCTGCTGCCCCTGATCACCATCATCTCGCTGCTCGTGCTCGCCCTGATGCTCTGGGTGATCACGCGCTACCGGGCCAAGGCCAACCCCGTACCCTCGCGGACCTCGCACAACACCCTGATCGAAGTGATCTGGACGCTGGCGCCGGTGCTGATCCTCGTGGCGATCAGCATTCCCTCGATCCAGCTGCTGGCGCGGCAGTATAACCCGCCCAAGGCGGACCTTGTCGTCAAGGTCACCGGCCACCAGTGGTACTGGACCTATGAATATCCCGATGACGGCGAGCTTTCGTTCGATTCGATCATGCTTTCGGATGAGGAGGCCGCCAGGAATGGCGATCCCCGTCTGCTCGGCGTCGACAATCGCCTGGTCGTTCCGGTGGGCGCGGTCGTCAAGCTGCTGATCACCGCCAGCGACGTGGTGCACAGCTTCGCGGTGCCGTCCTTCTGGGTGAAGATGGACGCCGTCCCGGGCCGGATCAACGAGAGCTGGTTCAAGGTCGATCGGCCGGGCGTCTATTATGGCCAGTGTTCGGAGCTTTGCGGCACCAAGCACGGCTTCATGCCGATCGCCGTCGAGGTGTTGCCGCAGGACCAGTATGATGCGTGGCTTGCCGCCAAGCAGGCCGAAGCGGGCATCACGCCGCCGTCCGAGGAAACCCCGTCCGAACCCAGCGAGGCCGATGCCGCCGCCGCGCCGGCCACCTCGTCCCAGGACGCGGCCGCCAACCAAGGGTCCAACTGATAATGACCGACACCACTGCCAACGCCTTCGTCGGCGCCCAGTCGCACGGCCATGAGCATCATGACGCCGATCACAAGCCGGGCTTTTTCGCCCGCTGGTTCCTGTCCACCAACCATAAGGACATCGGCACCCTCTATCTGATCTTCGCGCTGATCGCGGGCATCATCGGCGGCGTCATCTCGGGCTTCATGCGGCTCGAACTGGCCGAGCCGGGCATGCAGTATCTGCCGCAGTGGGTCGGCGGGAATCTCGACGGCGCCTATCATCTGTGGAACGTGTTCATCACCGCCCACGGCCTGATCATGGTGTTCTTCATGGTCATGCCGGCGATGATCGGCGGCTTCGGCAACTGGTTCGTGCCGCTGATGATCGGCGCGCCGGACATGGCCTTCCCGCGCCTCAACAATATCAGCTTCTGGCTGCTCAACCCGGCCTTCCTGCTGCTGATGGCGTCGCTGTTCACCGGCGGACCGGCCGGTTTCAACGGCTCCGGCACGGGCTGGACGGTCTATGCGCCACTGTCGACCTCCGGCCATGCCGGCGGCCCGTCGGTCGACTTCGTGATTCTGGCGCTGCACCTCGCCGGCGCCTCGTCGATCCTCGGCGCGATCAACTTCATCACCACAATCCTGAACATGCGCGCGCCGGGCATGACGCTGCACAAGATGCCGCTGTTCGCCTGGTCGGTGCTGATCACCGCCTTCCTTCTGCTGCTCGCCCTGCCGGTTCTGGCCGGTGCGATCACCATGCTGCTGACCGACCGCAATTTCGGGACGACCTTCTTCGATCCGGCCGGCGGCGGCGATCCGGTGCTCTACCAGCATCTGTTCTGGTTCTTCGGGCACCCTGAGGTCTACATCATGATCCTGCCGGGCTTCGGCATCGTCAGCCACATCATCTCGACCTTCTCGCGCAAGCCGATCTTCGGCTATCTCGGCATGGCCTATGCCATGGTCGCGATCGGCGTGATCGGCTTCGTCGTGTGGGCGCACCACATGTTCACGGTCGGCCTCAACGTGAACGTCAAGATGTACTTCACGCTGGCGACGATGGTGATCGCGGTGCCGACCGGCATCAAGATCTTCTCCTGGATTGCGACGATGTGGGGCGGCTCGCTGCGCTTCCCGACGCCGATGCTGTGGGCGCTGGGCTTCATCTTCATGTTCACGGTCGGCGGCGTCACCGGCGTCGTGCTCGCCAATGGCGGCATCGACACGATCATGCACGACACCTATTATGTCGTGGCGCACTTCCACTATGTGCTGTCGCTGGGTGCGGTGTTCGCGTTGTTCGCCGGCTGGTACTACTGGTTCCCGAAAATGTCGGGCCGGATGATGAACGAAGTGCTCGGCAAGGCGCATTTCTGGCTGTTCTTCGTCGGCGTGAACATGCTGTTCTTCCCGATGCACTTCCTCGGCCTGGACGGCATGCCGCGTCGTATCCCCGACTATCCGGATGCCTTCGCCTACTGGAACCATATCGCCTCGATCGGTTATGCGATCATGGGCGTGGGCGTGGTCGTGTTCTTCATCAACATCTTCTGGTCGCTGGCGGCCGGTAAGGTCGCGGGGAACAATCCGTGGGGTGAGGGCGCGACGACGCTGGAATGGACGCTGTCCAGCCCGCCGCCCTATCACCAGTTCG
>CAZACH010000255.1:0-3369 GCA_964483275.1 uncultured Sphingomonadaceae bacterium
ACGGCAGGTGCCATGCACCTGCCATGCCGGCCGATATCAAGATTTGCGGACTTTCGACGCCCGAAACGCGGGATGCGGCCATCGGCGCCGGCGCGCGCGACCTGGGCTTCGTCTTCTTCCCGCCCAGTCCGCGCCACCTCGATTTCAGCCGCGCCGCCGCGCTGGCGGCGCAGGTGCCGGACCGTGTCGGCCGCGTCGGCGTGTTCGTCGACGCCGATGACGAGACGATCGACCGCGCGGCGACGGCGGCACGGCTGACCGTGCTGCAACTGCACGGGCAGGAAACGCCCGAACGCGTCGCCGCGCTGAAGGCGCGCACCGGCCTGTTCGTGTGGAAGGCCGTGCAGGTGCGCACCCGCGCCGATCTTGAGGCCGGCAACGCCTATCGCGGCGCCGCCGACCTGTTGCTGTTCGACGCCAAGCCGCCTAAGGGAGCGGACCTTCCCGGCGGCCTTGGCCTGCGCTTCGACTGGCACCTGCTGGTCGACCATGATCCGCGCATGGCCTGGGGCCTGTCGGGCGGGCTGGACGCCGACAATGTCGCGGAGGCGATCGCGGTGTCCGGCGCGCGGCTGGTCGACGTGTCGTCGGGCGTTGAGGATGCGCCGGGCGTCAAGTCGGTGGCGAGGATCGAGGCTTTTTGCAGGGCGGTGCGGCAGGCGTGACCATCAAGAGCTATACGGCGGGACCGGACGAGCGCGGCCATTTCGGGGAGTTCGGCGGCCGCTATGTCGCCGAGACGCTGATGCCGCTGATCCTCGACCTTGAGCGCGAATATCGCGCCGCCAAGGCCGATCCCGCCTTCCGGGCCGAGTTCGACTATCTGCTGCGCCACTATGTCGGCCGCCCCAACCCGCTCTACCATGCCGAGCGGCTGTCGGAGGCGCTGCGCGAGGGTGCGCCGGCCGGCCATGGCGCCAAAATCTATCTGAAGCGCGAGGATTTGAACCACACCGGCGCGCACAAGATCAACAATTGCATCGGCCAGATCCTGCTCGCCCGCCGCATGGGCAAGACGCGGATCATCGCCGAGACCGGCGCCGGCCAGCACGGCGTCGCCACCGCCACCGTGGCGGCGCGCTTCGGCCTGCCCTGCACCATCTTCATGGGCGCCCGCGACATCGAGCGGCAGGCCCCCAACGTCTTCCGCATGCGCCTGCTCGGCGCCGAGGTGGAGTCGGTGGAAAGCGGCGCCAAGACCCTCAAGGATGCGATGAACGAGGCGCTGCGCGACTGGGTCGCCAATGTCCACGACACTTTCTACATCATCGGCACGGCGGCCGGGCCGCACCCCTATCCCGAGCTGGTGCGCGATTTCCAGTCGGTGATCGGCAAGGAAACGCGCGAACAGATCCTTGAGCAGGAAGGCCGCCTGCCCGACCTGCTGGTCGCGGCGGTGGGCGGCGGCTCCAACGCCATCGGCCTGTTCCACCCCTTCCTCGACGATGCCGAGGTCGCGGTGCTGGGCGTCGAGGCGGCCGGCAAGGGGCTGGACAGCGGCGAGCATGCCGCGAGCCTGACCGGCGGCGTGCCGGGCGTGCTCCACGGCAACAAGACCTATCTGCTACAGGACGCGGACGGCCAGATCAGCGAGGCGCACTCCATCTCCGCCGGCCTCGACTATCCCGGCATCGGGCCGGAGCATAGCTGGCTGCACCAGAGCGGCCGCGTCGCCTATGAGGGCGTCACCGACGCCGAGGCGCTGGACGCCTTCCAGCTGCTCTGCCGCACGGAGGGCATCATCCCCGCGCTCGAATCCTCCCACGCCATCGCCGCCGTCACCCGCAAGGCGCGGGAGATGCGCGACGACCAGATCATCGTGGTCAACCTGTCGGGCCGGGGGGACAAGGACATCTTCACCGTCGCCGACGCGCTGGGGGTAGCGATATGAGCCGGCTTGCCGCAACCTTCGCGCGCGTCCGGGCCGAGGGCCGCGCCGCGCTCGTCACCTTCATCACCGGCGGCGATCCGACCCCGGAGGTGACGCCCGCCGTGCTCGACGCGGTGGTGGCCGGCGGCGCCGACATCATCGAGCTTGGCATGCCGTTCACCGATCCGATGGCGGACGGCGCGGCGATCCAGGCCGCCAATCTGCGCGCGCTCGGCGCCGGGGTGCGCACCGACGACCTGCTGGCGATGATCCGCGGCTTCCGCCAGCGCCACCCCGCGGTGCCGGTGGTACTGATGGGCTATTTCAACCCGATCCTGGCGCGCGGCGTCGACCGCTTCATCGCCGATGCGGCGGGCGCGGGCGTCGACGGCATCATCTGCGTCGACCTGCCGCCCGAGGAGGATGCCGAGCTTGGCCCGGCGATGCGCGCCGCCGGCATCGACTTCGTGCGGCTGGCGACGCCGACCACGGACGCGAAGCGCCTGCCCGCCGTGCTGGATGGCGCGGGCGGCTTCCTCTATTATGTCTCGGTCGCGGGCGTCACCGGCCGGCAGCAGGCGACGCAGGATTCGATCGAGACGGCGGTCAAGCGGCTGAAGGCGGCGACCGACCTGCCGGTCGCGGTCGGCTTCGGCATCCGCACGCCCGAACAGGCGGCGGCGGTGGCGCGGGTCGCGGACGGCGTGGTGGTCGGCTCGGCGATCGTCGATCTGGTCGGCAAGGCCTCGGCGGCCAAGGCCAACGACATGCCGCAGCAGGTCGAGACGCTGGTGCGCAGCCTCGCCGACGCGGTGGCGAATGCGAGAAGGAATGAAGCGGCATGAGCTGGTTGGACCGCGTCAGGAAAAGCCTGCCCTTCATCGCCAAGCGCGAGACCCCCGACAATCTCTGGCACAAATGCCGAGGCTGCGGGCAGATGATCTTCACCAAGGAGTTCGAGGAGAATCTGTCGGTCTGCCCGAAATGCGCCTTCCATGAGCGCATCGGCCCGACCCGCCGCTTCGACCAGATTTTCGACGGCGGCGTCCATACCCGCCTGCCCAATCCGCCGGTGCCGGAGGACCCGCTCAAGTTCCGCGACCAGAAGCGCTATGCCGACCGCATCAAGGCGGCCCGCGCCGGAACCAGCGATCCCGAGGCGCTGATCAACGCGGTCGGCCGGATCGAGGGTTATGAAGCCGTCGTTGGCGTCCAGAATTTCGCCTTCATGGGCGGCTCGATGGGCCTCGGCGTCGGGGCCGCCTTCGTCGCCGGCGCGCGCGCCGCGCTGGAGCGGAAATGCGCCTATATCATCTTCACCGCCGCCGGCGGCGCGCGCATGCAGGAGGGCATCCTCTCGCTGATGCAGATGCCGCGCGCGACGGTGGCGATCGAGGAGCTGCGCGAGGCCCGCCTGCCCTATATCGTGGTGATGACGGATCCCACCACCGGCGGCGTCACCGCCTCCTACGCCATGCTGGGCGACGTCCACATCGCCG
>CAZACH010000256.1:0-3356 GCA_964483275.1 uncultured Sphingomonadaceae bacterium
GTGGCGCTCGCGGTGCTCAGCATCGCGGCGATGGCGCTCATCAAGCTGATGACCGTCACCGTGTTGACCACCGCCGGGGTGGAGGTGCGCGCATTGGGCGGCATCGTCGCCGAAAACCTCGCGGCCGAGGCGCTGACCGACAATCCGCCGCCGTCGCTCGGCAAGGACAGCGGCGTCGCGACCATGGCGGGGCGTGGCTTCGGCTGGACCCGGGTGGTGGAGAAATCGGGTGAGGCCGGCATGACGCGCATTGATCTGGCGGTCGCCGCCGACGACGGCACGCCCGTTGCCGCCCTGACGCTGTTCCGCGGCTCATGACGCGCGGCTTCACCCTGGTTGAGCTGATGGTGGCGCTCGCCATCTTCGGCCTTGTCGCGGGCGCCGGCGTCATGCTGCTCGGGCAGGGCGCGGCGACGCAGGACCGGGTGCGCGAGCGGGCGCAGCGGATCATGGTGCTTGAACGCGCCCGCGCCCAGCTTCGCGCCGACATCGCCCAGCTTGCCCCCCGGCCGACCCGCGATGCCGACGGCCGGCCGCGCCCGGCCTTCACCGGCGGCGTCGACGGGTCCGGCGATCCGCTGCTCGGCTTCGTCCGGCGCGGCTGGGAAAATCCCGATCACGCGCCGCGCGCCTCCCTGCAATATGTCGTCTATGCGGTCGAGGAGGACCGGCTGGAGCGGCGCACGGCGGCGATGCTCGATGGCGCGCCGGCCGACACCGCGACGGTGGTGATCGACGGCGTCACCCGCGTCGCCACCCGTTTCCGCCGCGAGGGCGTGTGGCGCGACGACTGGCGGCCGGACCAGCTCGATGCCCTGCCCGACGCGGTCGAGCTTGATCTGGAGATCGCCGGCGTCGGCCCGGTGCGGCTGCTGTTCCCGGCGCCCGTCCAGCCGCCGTCCGATCAGGCGCGCGCCAATGGCCAGTCATGAACGGGGGGCGGCCTTGCTGACCGTGCTGCTTCTGGTCGCGGTGCTGGCGGCGCTGTCGGTGGCGGCGCTCGACCTCATGCGCCTGTCGGTGCGGCTCGAAGGCAATAGCCGCATCGCGGTGCAATCGCGCTACATGATGATGGGGGCCGAAACGCTGGCCCGCATCCGCATCGGCGAGCTGCGCAGTCGCGATCGCGGGCGCACGACGCTGGCGGGCGGCTGGAACGGACAGGTCCATCGCCTGCCGGTGCCGGGCGGCGTGGTGTCGGCGCGGATCAGCGACGCCACCCACTGCTTCAACCTCAACAGCCTGGTCGAAGGCGGCGGCGAGGACCTCGCCCCGCGTCCGCAGGGCATCACCCAGTTCGTCGCGCTGATGGAGGGGCTTGGCCTCTCCCGCGACGAGGCGCGCCGGATCGCGGCGACCACGGCGGACTGGATCGACAGCAACACCGCCCCCGGCGAGGCGGGCGGCGAGGATTCGCTCTATGCGCGTGCCGATCCGCCCTATCGCACGGCGAACCGGCTGATGGCGGAGCCGTCGGAGCTGCGCGCCGTCGCCGGGGTGACGCCGGCCATCTACAACCGTCTGCGGCCATGGCTGTGCGCCTTGCCGAGTACCGACCTGTCGCCGATCAACGTCAACACCCTGCCGCCCGAAAAGGCGCGGCTGGTCGACATGTTGTTCAACAACCTGCTTGGCGAGGCCCAGGCCCGCGCCCTGATCGAGGCACGGCCGCCACAGGGCTGGGGAGGGAGCCAGAGCTTCCTGTCCGGCCCGGCGCTGTCCGGCCTTACCCCCGATGGGTCGGTGATGCAGCAGATCAAGGTCACGACGCGTTATTTCGCGCTCGACGCCATCGCCGATGTCGGCGGCGTCGAGAGCGAGCAAAGCGCCCTGCTGGAGGCGAAGGACGACGGCCGGGTCGACCTGGTCGCGCGGCGATGGACGGTGCCCGAATGAATCGCCTGCTGATCCTGATCGACGAAGACGAAACGGCGCCGCCCGAATGGGTGACGGTGGCGGAGGATGGCCGGCCCGGCCAGCGGGGGACGCTCGGCCGCAATCCCCTGCCATGGCTGCCGGAGGGGCAGCTCTGGTCGGTCGTCGCGGCGGCGCCGGCCACCGCCGTGGTGCTGCATCAGGTCAGCCTGCCCGCGACGACGGCCGCGCAGTCGCTCGCGGCGGCGCGGCTGATCGCGGCCGATGTCGTCGCCATGCCGATCGGGCAGGCGCATGTCGTGCTCGATGATGCCGGCGAAGGGGCGGAACGGATGCTGGCGGTGGCGGACGCGCAGGCCGTCGCCGGCTGGCTGGCGCGGCTGGCCGAACATGGCATCGACCCGCAATGGCTGGTGCCGCTGCCGATGCTGTTGCCGCAGCCGGAGGAGGGCAGCCTTGTCGCGGTCTGGCGCGGCCTGCATCTCGTTCGCGGGGGCGGCACGGCCTATGGCATGGAGGCGGACCTCGCCGAAATCCTGTCGCCGCCCGCGCCCGTGCAGCGGGTGGAGGAGGCGGAGGCGCTGGCGCTGCTCGCCGCCGGGGCGCTCCAGCCGTCGATCAACCTGCGCCATGGTCCGTTCCGGCGGGCGCGGCGTCTGCCGTTCGACCGCAAGCGCATCCGGCGGCTGGCGTGGCTCGCGATGGCGAGCCTTGTCGTGGCGCTGGCGGTGCCGCTGGCCGAGGCCGGCCGCTATGCCTTCATCGCCGACCGGCTGGAGCAACGTGCGGAGCTGGAGGCGCGCAGGGTGCTGCCGCGTGGCGCTTCGACGGATAATGCGCTTCAGCAACTCCGCGCGCAGGTCGCTGGCACCGGCTTCCTGTCCGGCACGCTCGGCCTGTTCAACGCGATGCAGACCGCGCCGCAAGCGCGCCTGCGCAGCCTTGGTTACGAGACGGATGGCGTGCTGCGCGCCGTGGTCGACGCCAGCGCCGCCGATGGCGAGGCGATCCGCGCGGCCCTGATCGCCACGGGCCGCGACGTGCCGGCGCCGCAGGCACGCAGCGAGGACGGCGTGTCGGTCGTCGATTTGCAGGTGGGAAGGCGATGATCCAGCGCTTGGGGCCGTTATGGCGCGAACGATCCGCGCGCGAGCGCTGGCTGCTCGGCATTGCCGGCGCGATGCTGGCGGCGATGGCGCTGTGGTTCCTGGTGGTGCGCCCGGCCTATGCCATCCGCGACGCCGCCCGCGCGCGTCAGGATCGCGCCGTGGTGACACTTGCCGAAACCATGGCGATGGCGGCGGCGAGCAAGGCGGTCGCGGCGCGGCCCCGCGCCGACACCGCCGACGCGCCGCTGGTCGACGCCGTCCGCGCCAGCGCGACCGCCGCGGGCTTCACGGTCGCGCGGCTGGATGCGGAGGGCGACGGCGCGCTGCTGTCCATCGCCGCCGCCCGCCCGCCCGCCATATTCGGCTGGCTTC
>CAZACH010000257.1:0-3348 GCA_964483275.1 uncultured Sphingomonadaceae bacterium
GGACGATGCGCACGGTCTGCTGAGGATGTTCGCCCAGGCGCAGTTCGGCGGCCGCAAACAGGCGATCGACCACGATATAGCGCTCGCGCACCCGGTAGTTGACCAGTTCGCCGCCGCCATTCGGGCCGATCACGAACAGGGGCGGCATCTCGCCCTGGCCGATCCCGGAGGGAAATTCGATGAACACCTGGGCGCTGTCGTCGAACGCACGCACCGGACGCCATGGCGCATTGTCGCCTTCGATGCGGTAACGAAAGTTGAGCCGGGCGACATCGATGCCGGCGGCGATGGGCGCTGATCCCGCCGCTGCCGCATTCTGGCCGCGCAGCGCGATCAGACGGTCCTGCGGATATTGCCAGGATACCGACGCCATCCATGTCCGCTGCGTGGCGCGCAGCTCCAGATGATAGGTGCGCCGATCGGTATTGATGATGAGATTGGTGGTGAGGTCGGGCCGCGTCGGCTTGACCAGGATATGCACCCGGCTGCTTTCGCCCGAGCCACTGACGGTGTCGCCGATGATCCAGCGCACGGTATCGCCCGCCGCCACTGGTCCGGGCCCCACGAGTTGCTCGCCTTCCTGGAGGGCAATGTCCGTCACCTGGCCGGGCGCGGTATAAACCTGATAAAGCGCGCCCTCGGTCCAGGGATAGAGCTGGATGGCGTTGATGAACCCGTCGCGGACGGGCTGGATGCGCGCGGCGGCGTTGGCCTGGCTGACCCGCGCGGAGGGATCAGCCGGTTCAGGCGGATCGCGCCGTTCCTCGACCGGCATCAACTGGCCGGGCAACAGCAGCGGTTCGGCGATCGTGACGATCTCGACCGGCGCGGGCGCCTCGGGTGTGAGCGTTGCTGCGATGGCGGGCGCATCATCATAGCGGATCGCGGGCGGTTTAGCCGAGGTCGTGGCGCAGCCCGCCAGCGTCGATGCGGAGATCAGCAAAGCCGGACCTACGGATTTACGGAAATGCGTGCCTAGGATGATCTTCATTGGCCCAGCTCCTTCGACCAGTTGATGGCCGTGACGAACACGCCCAGCGGATTCTTGCGCAGCCGCTCGGGATCGCGCGGCGGCTGGATGACGATGGTGAGGATGGCCGACCAGCGTTCCGTGCCGGCGAGCTGACCGTCCTGATAGCGGCGCTCGGTCCAGGCGATGCGGAAGCTGTCCGGAGAGGCGCGAATGACGCTGGAGACGTCGATTGCGGCCTGCACCCGTCCGACATTGGCGAAGGGGTCGTTGGTGCGGGCGTAATCATTGAGCGCCAGCGCGCCGCGATCCGTGGTGAAGTCATAGGCGCGCAGCCAGTTCTGGCGGACGATCACCGGATCGGCCGGCACGCTGCGGACCTGTTCGACGAACCGCGCCAGGTGAAAGGCGATCTGGGGATCGGTCGGGCGATACCCCGCTTCGGCGGGCGCAACGGTCTGCGCGACGCCGAGCTTGTCGACCTCGACCACCCAGGGAACGATCGTGCCGCGCGCGCCCTGAACCACGAGGCCTGCGGCGAGTCCGCCCGACATGGCGAGCGTGGCGAAAAAGGCGAGCCGCCAGTTCCTGGCCTGGACACGGGCGGAACCGATGCGATCGTCCCAGGCCTGCGCGGCACGCTGATAGGGCGTCTCGGGTTCGGGGGTCTTGCCGTAGCGGGTCGAGGGGCGTTTGAACATTTTTCCGTCAGTCCTTCTGGCTGAGATCGGGCGAGGAACCGCCGCCGCCGCGATCGCCGGAGCGTACGGCGTGGGTGACGGACGACACGCCCCGGTTCATCGCTTGTTGGCGCTTCATCGATTGCGCCCAGGCTGGAGGGGCGCTGGCGGTGGATGTCGCACTGCCTGCCGTCGCAGCCGCAGTCGGTGCTGTGGCGCCTGACCCGCCGCTGATCGTGCCGCCTGTGGCCGTGAATCCGGCGCGGGCGCCGGACCTGAAGTTGGATTTCATGGCGTCGCCGACCTTGGCGGCGGCTTTCTTCAACGGGGATGTGGCGGCGTTGACCGCGCCGCCGACCACCGTCTTGCCGACAGCGGACATGCCGCCGGCGACGGCGCTGCCGCCGCTCTTGCCGAGCGAGCCGAGGCTATAGGCGCTGGCGGCCGCGCCTGACGCATGAGCGCCACCACGCGCCGCCGCCGCGCCGGCCTTGACGCCGCCGCCGACGGCCGAAGCCGCGCCACCCATCGCCATGCGCGCGCCCATGCCGCCCGCCATCGCCGCGCCGCCGACCGCAAGCGCGGTCCCGACCGCCGCGCCCGCGCCAAGCTGGGGCGCGCCGGAGACCAGGCCGGTGGCGATGCCGGGGCCGAAGATGCCGAGGCCGAGCAGCGCCAGCGCCGCGAGCGCCACGGACATGGCTTCCTCGGCGGTGGGCGTGCCGCTGAATGCGGTCGTGAACTCGGCGAACAGGCCGGTGCCAATACCGACGATGACGGCGAGCACGAGGACCTTGACGCCGGACGCCACGACATTGCCGAGCACCTTCTCGGCAAGGAAGGCGGTCTTGTTGAACAGGGCGAAGGGCAGCAGCACGAAGCCGGCCAGCGTCACCAGCTTGAACTCGATCAACGTCACGAAGAGTTGCACGGCGAGGATGAAGAAGGCGATGAGGATGACCACCCAGGCGATCAGCAGCACCGCGATCTGGATGAAGTTGGCGAAGAAGCTGCGGAACCCCATGAGATCACCGATGGCGTCGAGCAGCGGTTCGCCGGCATCGAAGCCGGTTGCGGCGACGCTGCCGGGCTTCATGAAGTCGGCGAGGCTGATGCTGGCGCCGCTGGCCTTCAGGCCGAGCCCGGCGAAGCTGTCGAACACGATGCCCGCGAGCGCGGAGAAATTGCCGATGATGAAGGCGAAGAAACCGACATAGAGCACTTTCTTGACCAGCCGGTGCATGACGTCTTCATCGGCGCCCCAGGCCCAGAACAGGCCGGCGAGCGTGATATCGATGACGATGAGAGTGGTGGTGAGAAAGGCGACTTCACCGCCGAGCAGCCCGAATCCGCTATCGATGTAGCTGTTGAAGGTGTCGAGGAAGCGGTTGATGACGCCGACGTCGTTCATGTCAGCGGCCCGGCTCGGATGCAGACGCGGCCGCCTTGTCGGCGACCAGATCACTCGCGGGTTCGGGATCAAACCCGTCGTCCGGCGCATCCATGGCTGTTTCGGGATCGCTCTGTCGGTCGACAGGGTCGCGGCCGAGGAAACGGCGACGATGATCTTCCCAGGCCGCCTCGCAGCCTGCGTCGGGCATGGTCAGGGTGCGGCAGCGGTCCAGCTCGGCGCGCAGCGGATCGGCGCCGATCGCCTCGATCCGTGGCGGGGCCTTCTGCTCCGGTCGGTCATCGACG
>CAZACH010000258.1:0-3346 GCA_964483275.1 uncultured Sphingomonadaceae bacterium
TCTATGCCAAGCTCGACAGCGAGCTTGCGGCGGCGATGATGAGCATCAACGCGGTCAAGGGCGTGGAGATCGGCGACGGTTTCGCCGCCGCCCGCCTGCGCGGCGAGGAGAATGCCGACCCGATGCGTCCCGGTGACACGGGACCGCGCTTCGCCTCCAACCATGCCGGCGGCGTCGCCGGTGGCATCGCGACCGGCCAGCCCGTGGTGGTGCGCGTCGCGCTGAAGCCGACCTCCTCGATCCTCACCCCCGTCGACACGATCACGCGGGAGGGCGAGGCGACCCGGCTCGCCACCAAGGGCCGCCACGACCCCTGCGTCGGCATCCGTGCCGTGCCGGTGGGCGAGGCGATGATGGCGCTGGTGCTGGCTGACCAGAAACTCCTCCACCGCGCGCAGGTGGGGTAGGAGCGCGTCCCGCAATCCTGCGGTTATGCCCCCACCTCCGTTCGTCCTGAGCCTGTCGAAGGACGTTGGCACGGGCTGGATGCAGGTTCAGGTCACGCTTTCAAACCTGTGCAGTCGTCCTTCGACAGGCTCAGGACGAACGGAGGTGGGCGGCTGATTTGCCGCTCATCCACCCCCATGCCCGCCGCTTAATCCTCGAACGGGTCCTTCACCAATATCGTGTCCTCGCGCTCCGGGCTGGTCGAAACCAGCGCGACCGGGCACTGGATCAGTTCCTCGATGCGGCGGATATATTTGATCGCCTGCGCCGGAAGCTGCGCCCAGCTGCGCGCCCCGGCGGTGGTTTCCTGCCAGCCCTCGAAGCGCTCGTAGATCGGCTCCACCGCCGCCTGATCCGCCGCATGGGCGGGCAGGTGGTCATAGGTCTGGCCGTTCAGCCTATAGCCCGTGCAGATCATGATTTCGTCGAGGCCGTCGAGCACGTCGAGCTTGGTCAGCGCGATGCCGGTGACGCCGGACACCGCCACCGACTGGCGCACCAGCACCGAGTCGAACCAGCCGCAGCGGCGCTTGCGGCCGGTGACGGTGCCGAACTCGTGGCCGCGCTCGCCGAGCCGCTGGCCGATCTCATTGTCCAGCTCGGTGGGGAAGGGGCCGGCGCCGACGCGGGTGGTGTAGGCCTTGACGATGCCCAGCACATAGCCGGTCGCGCCCGGCCCGAGGCCGGAGCCCGCCGCCGCCGTGCCGGCCACCGTGTTGGAGGAGGTGACGAAGGGATAGGTGCCGTGATCGACGTCGAGCAGCATGCCCTGCGCGCCTTCGAACAGGATGCGCTCGCCGCGACGGCGGGCCTCGTTCAGCGTCTGCCAGACCGGGCGGGCATAGGGCAGGACGTGGGCCGCGATCTCGCGCAGGTCCTTGACCAGCCGCTCGCGGTCGATCGGCGGCTCGCCGAAGCCGGCGCGCAGCGCGTCGTGGTGGGCGCAGAGCCGGTCCAGCGCCGGGCCGATCTGGTCGAGATGGGCGAGGTCGCAGACGCGGATGGCGCGGCGGCCGACCTTGTCCTCATAGGCCGGGC
This sequence comes from uncultured Sphingomonadaceae bacterium, assembly GCA_964483275.1. GTDB lineage: Bacteria > Pseudomonadota > Alphaproteobacteria > Sphingomonadales > Sphingomonadaceae > JBBCJR01. Next base: position 1,486 of record CAZACH010000258.1, read on the forward strand.
CGATGCCGCGCCGGGTGGTGCCGATCTTGAACTCGCTGGCATCCTCGCGCAGCCCGTCGAGGTCGCGATGGATCGGCAGGATCAGCGGGCAAGTGTCTGCGATCTGGAGATTTTCCGGGGTCACGGTGATGCCCTGCGCGGTCAGCTTCTCGACCTCGGCCTTGAAGTGCCAGGGGTCGAGCACCACGCCGTTGCCGATCACCGACAGGCCGCCGCGCACGATGCCGGAGGGCAGCAGCGACAGCTTGTAGGTCTGGTTGCCCACCACCAGCGTGTGCCCGGCATTGTGGCCGCCCTGGAAACGCACGACGACATTGGCCTTGGAAGCCAGCCAGTCGACGATCTTGCCCTTGCCTTCATCGCCCCATTGGGCGCCGATGACGGTGACATTGGCCATGATTCTGGGAACTCCGCGAGGTTATGCCGCCACCGCGGCGGCGTGAGAAATCAGAGCGCGATCGGAACCGCGCCGTCGAGCCGATGGGTGCAGCGCTGGCCGCGCGCATCGTCGTTCGGGCCGAGCGCGGCGATCGTCGTCCAGCCTTCCGCGCGCAGCGCTGCGCCGGTGGCCGGCGGCGTGCCGAGCGGCAGGAACAGGCGACGGGGCGTACCGTTCAGGCTGGTCGCGCCGATCAGCGGGTCTAGATAGAGGGAGAAGCCGACGGCCGCTTCCTCCCGCCCGTCGGCGTGGCAGACGACATAGCTGCCACCGCGCCCGACTTCGCCGCGCACCCCGTCTGCGAACAGGGAGAAGCCGATCCAGCTTTGATATTCGAAGCCATGCCGCTCGGTCGGGTCGAGCGTCACCCGCGCGCGGTCGCCGATCAGGTCGCCGAGCTGGCGAATGGCGGTCAGCCGATCGGCCAGCGCCGCGCGGCAGGGCAGCGCCTCCAGCTTCGCCAGCGCCTGATCGAGCGGCCCGGCGGCTTCCAGCAGCGGCAGATAGGCTTCGGCGCCAAGCGCGGGCAGGGCGCCGGCATCCTTGCCGTCGAGCTGGCGCTGGACGGCGTCCACCTTGTCGGCCGGCAGCGGCAGCACCCCCGCCGCCAAAGTCGGCACGAGATCGGGCAGGGTAAGGTCGACAGACAGCCCGGTCGCGCCGGCATGTTCGAGCGATTCCAGCGCGACCAGCAGCGCCTCGCCAACCGCCGCGATGCTGTCGCTGCCGATCAGCTCGGCGCCCGCCTGGCACATTTCGCGCTCGGGGCGGAGCTGGGTGCCGCGCACCTTCATCACCTGCCCGGCATAGGCGAGCCGCAGCGGCCGCGCCGCGCCGGCAAGCCGCGTGGTGGCGATGCGGCCGATCTGCGCGGTGATGTCGGGCCGGAGCGCCAGCGTCAGCTGGGAGGCCGGGTCGATGACGCGCAGCAGATCGTTCGACCGCGCCGACTTGAGGCGGCCGACCAGATTGATCTCGAACTCGGCAAGCGGCGGCTCGACCCGCTCGAAACCGTGCGCGGCGGTCACGTCCAGCACGGCACGGCGAATGCGCGCCAGCGTCTCGGCTTCCGGCGGCAGGCGGTCACGCAGCCCTTCGGGCAGCAAGGCAGGGGAAATCTCGGTCATCGCCGGCTCCCTAGCGCAGATTGACGGGCGGGCGAAGGGGGTAGGTTTCGCCCGCCGTGCAATCTCGCGTCCGGCGCTTCGGTCAGAAGCGCAGGGCCTTCACCGTCTTGACGCCCGGCAGGCGCGCGAGTTCGCCCAGCAGCGGCTCATCGGCCCGCGAATCGAGCGAGAGCAGCAGCACCGCCTCGCCGCCGGCATTGCGGCGGCCGAGGTGGAAGGTGCCGATGTTGATGCCGGCTTCGCCCAGTGTCGAGCCGAGACGGCCGATGAAGCCGGGCGCGTCCTCGTTGACGAT
>CAZACH010000259.1:0-3342 GCA_964483275.1 uncultured Sphingomonadaceae bacterium
CGTCTTCGCGATGTGGAACTCGGGCATCATCCAGGGCCTGATGTGGCGCACCTATAACGACAGCGGCACGCTGACCTATTCCTTCCTCGACACGATGGTCGCGATGCACCCCTATTATGTGGCGCGCGCGATCGGCGGGCTGCTCTTCCTGATCGGCGCCATCGTCGGCTGCTACAATATCTGGATGACGATCCGCCAGCCGTCCGGCGCACCCGCCGCATCGGGCGACGCGCCGCTTCCCGCCAACCTCCAGCCAGCAGAATAAGCACCGATGTTCGGAACCCATTACCGGATCGAACGCAAGTCCATCCTGCTGGCGGTGACGATCATGATCGTCGCCAGCATCGGCGGGCTGATCGAGATCGCGCCGCTGTTCACGATCGACGACACGGTCGAGAGCGATCCCGACATGCGGGTCTATACGCCGTTGGAGCTTGCCGGGCGGAACATCTATATCCGCGAGGGCTGCTATGCCTGCCATTCGCAGATGGTCCGCACGTTGCAGGACGAGGTCGAGCGTTACGGCCCCTATTCGCTCGCCGTCGAATCGCAATATGACCATCCGATGCTGTGGGGATCGAAGCGCACCGGCCCCGACCTCGCGCGGCTTGGCGGGAAATATTCCGACCAGTGGCACACGGCGCACCTCAAGAATCCGCGCGACGTCGTTCCCCAATCCATCATGCCGCGCTATTCTTGGCTGAGCGAAACCCAGCTTCAGACACGCCATCTGGGTGACGATCTGCGCGCGCTGCGGGCGGTCGGCGTGCCCTATAGCGACGCGATGATCGCCAATGCCGCCGCCGATGCGGTCGCGCAGGCATCCCCGGACAGCGATACGGCGGGCCTTGTCGAGCGCTATGGCGAGGCCACGCAGATCCGCGCGTTCGACGGCGACAAGCGCACGATTTCCGAGATGGATGCGATCGTCGCCTATCTCCAGATTCTCGGCAGGCTGAGCGACGCCGCGCATCCGGCGCCGCCGCAGGGAAAGTAGGCGCGGCATGAACATCGAGCATCAGGCGCTGGTCGGTTTCGCCAAGTCGTTCGGGCTTTTCTACCTGATCGCGATGGCGGCTGTCGCGTTGGCCTATGCCTGCTGGCCAGCGAACGGGAAGCGGTTCGACAAGGCGGCACGCGACATCATCGACGACGAGGACAAGCCGTGGCGGTAAGCGAGCGCGATCCCCATAGCGGGCACATGACGACCGGCCATGAGTGGAACGGGATCACGGAACTCAACACCCCGGTTCCGCTGTGGATATGGCTTTTCCTCCTCGCGACCGTGGTGTTTTCGGTCGGCTACTGGGTGCTGATGCCGGCCTGGCCGGTGGGTACGACCTACACGCGCGGCCTGCTCGACCATGACGACAAGGAGATCGTCGGCCGGCGCGTCGGCGCCGCCGCCGAGGCCCGCTCCGGCTGGACGGGGCGGATCGCGGCGATGGGCTATGACCAGATCCGGGCCGACCCTGCCCTGATGGCCTATGTTCGCGAGGACGGCCATCGCCTGTTCGGGGACAATTGCGCCGCCTGCCACGGCATGGACGCGAAGGGCAATCCCGGCTTTCCCAATCTCGTCGACGGGGATTGGCTGTGGGGCGGCTCGCCCGAGGCGATCGCCCATACGATTGCTGTCGGCATCAACAGCCCGGCGCGCGCCGACACCCGCGTCGGCCAGATGATGGCCTTCGGCAAGGACGGCATAATCGACAATGACGCGGTGCTCGCCGTTGCCGATTATGTGAAGACGCTGTCGGACCCGGCCTGGGCGAAGGGCAGGGCCGCGTCCGTCGCCAAGGGGCGGGAGGTGTTCGTCGCCAACTGCGTCGCCTGCCATGGCGATCAGGGGCAGGGCGACCAGACGTTCGGCGCGCCCGACCTGACCGACCAGATCTGGCTCTATGGCGGCGACATCGAGGCGATCTACACGACGATCCATGGCGGCCGGCAGGGAGAGATGCCCGCCTGGGAACCGCGCCTCACGCCCGTCGACCGCAAGATCCTGACGCTCTTTCTGCTCGACAAGGGGGACAGGCCATGAAGCTGCCCCGCTCGCGCGGCTTCTTTCTCACGCTGGCGGCAACGGCGCTGGTGGCGATCCTGCTTGCGAATGCCCATCTCGTCTATGTCGCATCGACGTCGCAGCCCGAATGCGTCGCCCATGCCAGGGCCGACGGAACGCCGCGTGCGCCGGGCGTCTTCGGCGCCGCGAAATCGTCGTGCTGAGCTGATCGGGAGGAGATGATGATCAAGATCCCGCCTGTCGTACCGCCGCTTCCGACGGAGCGGCCTTATGCGCGCAATCTCGCGCCGGGGGCTGCGTTCGAATGGCTGCGCGAGGGCTGGCGCGACCTTGTCACCAATCCCTGGCCCAGCCTGCTCTATGGCCTTTTCGTCTTCCTGCTCTCCGCGGGCATCGTCGCGGGGCTGATCTGGCTGGCGTGGGATTATGCCCTGTTCCCGGCGATTGCGGGTTTTCTGGTTTTCGCGCCGGCGCTGGCGGTCGGCCTTTACGACAAGAGCCGCGCGCTTGAGCAGGATGAGCCGGTATCGCTTCGGCACATGCTGCTTCCCCATGCCCGCGCCGGCGGGCAGGTGCTGTTCACGGGCGCGCTGCTGTGCGGCGTCATGCTGCTCTGGCTGCGCGCGGCGGTCATCATCTACGCGCTGTTCTTCGGCGTCCGGCCCTTTCCCGGACTCGATCATATCGCGCCGATGCTGTTCACCACCTCGACCGGGATCGCCATGCTGGTCGTGGGCACGCTGATCGGCGGCCTGTTCGCGGCCTTCTCCTTCGCGATTTCGGCCTTCTCCATTCCCATGATGCTGGACAGGCGGGTCGATTCACTGACCGCGATGGGGACGAGCTGGGCGCTGGTCTGGAACAACCTGCCCGCCATGCTGGTCTGGGGCGGCCTGGTGCTCGCCCTGTTCCTGCTGTCGGTGGCGACCGGCTTCATCGGGCTGATCGTCGTCTTCCCCTGGCTCGGCCACGCCACCTGGCACGCCTATCGCGCGGTCCGGTGACGCCGTGACCGCCGCGTCCGCCTCGACCCGGCTTTCGACGGACGAACTGCTGCTGGCGAGCCGCGCCATCGGCACGGACCTGCGGCAGACGGACCTGTCGGTGCCCGGCATCAGCTGTGGCGGCTGCATCCGCAAGATCGAGACGGCGCTGGCGGCCCTGCCCGGCGTCGCGCGGGCGCGCGTCAATCTCTCGACCAAGCGGGTGGCGGTGGACTGGCGCGAGAGTGCGGGACCGCCACCGCTGGGTGAAGCGCTGGCGAAGCTCGGCTATGAAGCCTATCTTCACGAGGCGCGCGAGGATGCGAAGGACCC
>CAZACH010000260.1:0-3303 GCA_964483275.1 uncultured Sphingomonadaceae bacterium
CCGCCTCGGTCGAACGCAGGTCGGCGCGACCGGCCATCACCCGGGCTTCGGCGGCGCCGATGGCGTTGCGCACCCGCCCGCCCTGATAAATCGGCACGCCGAGTTCGGCGCCGGCGCTCAGCACGCGCCCACCATTGCCGAATTTGCCGATGCCGGTGAAGGTCTGGGACAGCGAACCCTGTCCGACGACGGTCGGGCGGCCCTGCGCCTTCGCCTCGGCGACCCCCTCGTCGACCACGCGCTGGCCCGAACGCGCGCCGGTCAAGGCGGGATTGGTCGCATAGGCGCGCTCCAGCGCCTCGCGCAAGGTTTCCGCACCGGCCGTCGATGAAAGCAGCAAAGCCGCCGCCAGGACGGAAAGGCGCCGCATGGCCTGCCCTTTGCGGATTGCCCCGCGGCTCAGAACCGGAAGCCTCTGGGGCGTTTGAACCCCGGCAGCGGATAGGCCGCCGGCGCATCACCGACATCGTTGAGGCCGAAGCCCTCACCCGCGCGCACGCCGACCGCGGCGCGGGGAACCCCGTCCTCGCCCACCAGGACCACGGCAAGCCGGCCGCCATCGACCAGTTGCGCGATCAGGCTCGCGGGAATCTCCTCGATCGAGCCGTCGACGAGGATGAAGTCGTAGGGCGCGGCCGCCGGCCAGCCCTGCTCCAGATCGCCCTCGACGATCGTGACGTCCGGCCCGACGGCGCCGCGCGCCCCGGCCGCAAGCCCGGCGTCCGATTCCAGCGCGACGACCTTGAGGTCCATGGCGGCCAGCACGGCGGCGGCATAGCCCGACGCCGCGCCCACCACCAGCGCGCGCTCCCCCCGAACCAGCTCGGCATGGGTCAGCAGCCTGCCCAACACCATCGGCGGCAGCAGATAGCGCCCACCGCCCGCCGGCGGGGCGACATCGGCATAGGCCGCCGCGCGCGCCGCGCCGTCCACGAAGCGTTCGCGCGGCACGACGGACATCGCGTCGATCACCGCCGGATCGTTGACGCCGGTGGTTCGTAACTGGCTGCGCACCATCGCCGTGCGCATCGCGTCGAAGCTCATTTCGTTCACCGGCTGCCTTGCCCCGTCTTCATCGTAAGCCGCGACCGCCGGGCCGCGCCTTTTGAATGCCACAGGGCCTTTACTGCGCTTGCGGGCGCTTTTCCAGAGGCTCGCATCATCCCAGCCGCCGGGCGATCAGCGCCTTGAGGTCCGCTTCCGGTCGCGCGCCATAATGGGAGATGATTTCCGCCGCGCAGATCGCGCCCATGGTCAGGCTGTCGCGGATCGACCGGCCCTGCGCCTGCCCGGTCAGGAAGCCGGCGGCGAACAGGTCGCCCGCGCCCGTGGTGTCGACGATTCGCGCGACCGGCTCGGCCGCCACCTCGGCGCGGGCGCCGCCGGTGACGGCAAGCGCCCCCTTTTCCGACCGCGTCACCACCAGCAGCGGCACGCGCGCCGCCGTCCGCTCGACCGCCGCGTCGAAATCCGCGCTCTGGTTGAGCGACAGGATTTCCGCTTCATTGGCGAACAATATGTCGATGTCGCCATCGTCGATCAGCTTCTGGAAATCCGCGCGATGGCGGTCGATGCAGAAGGAGTCGGACAGGGTGAACGCCACCTTCCGCCCCGCCTCGCGAGCGATGCGGATCGCCTCCCGCATGGCGGCGCGCGGCGCTTCGGGGTCCCACAGATAGCCCTCCAGATAGAGGATGGCGGCGGCGGAGATGGCGCGCGCGTCGATCGCCTGGGGCGGCAGATGCTGGGACGCGCCGAGGAAGGTGTTCATCGTCCGCTGCGCATCGCCGGTGACGAGGATCAGGCAGCGTGCGGTCGGAACGTCCGGCGCGGCGACCGGCGTGTCATAGGCGACGCCCAAAGCGCGGATATCGTGGCGGAACACTTCGCCGAGCTGGTCGTCGGCGACCTGGCCGATGAAGGCCGCCCGTCCGCCGAGCGCCGCGATGCCGGCGACGGTGTTGGCGGCCGAGCCGCCGCTCGCCTCCCGCCCCGTCCCCATCCGCTCATAGAGGCGCTCCGCCTCCGCCGCGTCGATCAGCCGCATCGAGCCCTTGACCAGCTTTTCGCCGTCGAGGAACGCATCGTCGGCCTGCGCGATGACGTCGACGATGGCGTTGCCGATGGCGATGACGTCGAATTGCGGGTCTGACATGCGGCGGAAACTCCTGTTGGCGCGGCGGCGAGGCGTAGCGACGGCGCGGCGCGCGGGCAAGCGTGACGATTGACCGGGACCACCGCCCGCGCGCACAAGGCGGCATGAACGCACGCCGCCTCCTGCCCCTGCTGCTCCTGATCCCGCTGGCCGCCTGCGCCACGACGCCGGGCGCGTCGCCGGCCGGCCCCACTCTGCGCCCGCCGCCACCGATGCCGTCGCTGGTCGGTTATGACGCGAAGCGATTGGGCGAGCTGTTCGGCACGCCCGACATCGACGTCGCCGAGGGCAATGCCCGCAAGCTGCAATTCGTCAACGAGACCTGTGTGCTCGACGCCTTCCTCTATCCGCCGCGTCAGGGCGAGAAGCCGGTCACGACCTTCGTCGACACGCGCGACCGGCGCGGCAATGCGGTGGACGCCGACACCTGCCTGCGCAGCCTGCGGGTCAGGTAAGCCACTCCGCCCGCACCGCGGCATCCGCCTCGCCGGGCAGCCGGTCCGCCTTCTCCGCCGCCCAGCCCGCCGCATCCAGCCGGCCGAGCGCCCAGACCGCCGCGCCGCGTACTTCGGGGGACGGGTCGTCGAGCAGGCCGCGCACGGCGGGCAGCAGGGCGGGCAGCCCGCTGTTGCCGGCGCCGATCAGGGCGTTGCGGACCATGCGGTCGCGGCCGATGCGCTTGATCGGCGAGCCGCTGAACACCTGGCGGAAGCCGGCATCGTCGAGCGCCAGCAGGTCGGCGAGTTCCAGCACCGCCAGCTCGGCGCGGGGCACGAAGGCGGGTTCGCGCGCGCCCGGCTCGACAAACTTGTTCCACGGACACACGGCGAGGCAGTCGTCGCAGCCATAGATGCGGTTGCCGATCGCGGCGCGGAACTCCAGCGGGATCGATCCCTTATGCTCGATGGTGAGGTAGGAGATGCAGCGCCGCGCATCGACGCGGAACGGCCCGATGAAGGCGTCCGTCGGGCAGGCGGCGTGGCAGGCGGCGCAGGAGCCGCAACTCTGCTTCTGCGGTGCGTCGGGGGTGAGGTCGAGCGTGGTGTAGATCGCCCCCAGGAACAGCCATGAGCCGTGCGTCCGGCTGACGAGATTGCTGTGCTTGCCCTGCCAGCCGAGGCCCGCCGCCTCCGCCAACGGCTTTTCCA
>CAZACH010000261.1:0-3277 GCA_964483275.1 uncultured Sphingomonadaceae bacterium
CTCCAGCGCGCCGGCCGCGAATTCAAGGCGTGCTGCCCGTTCCATAACGAGAAGACGCCCAGCTTCACGATCAATGACGAGAAGGGCTTCTATCACTGCTTCGGCTGCGGCGCGCATGGCGACGTGCTGCGCTTCGTCATCGAGCAGGAGGGCCTGCCCTTCCGCGAGGCGGTGGAGCGACTGGCCGCCGAAGCCGGGCTTGCCATGCCCGAGGAGACGCGCGGCGATGCGGAGGCGCGCCAGCGTCGCTCGGGGCTGCATGACGTCATGGCGTCGGCCTCGGCCTGGTTCCAGGAACAGCTGAACGGCATCGCCGGCGCGGAGGCGCGCGCCTATCTCGACCGGCGCGGGCTGGGCGCGGCGGCGCGCGACGCCTTCGGCCTCGGTTTCGCGCCCGACGCGCGCGGCAAGCTCAAGGCGGCGCTGGCCGCTGTCGGCAACGAGCGGTTGGTCGAACTCGGCCTGCTCATCGACCCGGACGGCGAGCGCGAGCCATATGATCGCTTCCGCGGCCGCCTGATGTTCCCGATCCGCGATCCGCGCGGGCGCTTCATCGCCTTTGGCGGACGCATCATCGGCAGCGGCGAGCCGAAATATCTGAACTCGCCCGACACCCCGCTCTTTGACAAGGGACGCACGCTCTACAATCTCGACCGCGCCGGGCCGCCCGCCCGCAAGTCCGGGCGGCTGGCGGTGGCGGAGGGCTATATGGACGTCATCGCGCTCGACCTTGCCGGGATTCCCGCCGTCGCGCCGCTCGGCACCGCGCTCACCGAAGCGCAGATGGAACTGCTGTGGCGGCTGGTCGACGTGCCGCTGCTCTGCTTCGACGGCGACGCCGCCGGCCAGCGCGCCGCCGCCCGCGCCGCGCTGCGCGCCCTGCCGCTGCTGAAGCCGGGCAAATCGCTGGCCTTCATCACCCTGCCGCCGGGACAGGACCCGGACGACTTGATCCGCGCCGGCGGGGTCGAGGCGATGGAGGCGCTGCTCGCCCGCCCCCAACCGCTTGACGAACGCATCTGGGCGGAGGAGTTCGCCGCCCGCCCGCTCGATACGCCCGAGGCGCGCGCCGGCCTGCGCCAGCGGCTGCGCGCCCATCTCGGCGAGATTGCCGATCGCGACGTGCGGCAAGGCTATGCCGACGCCTTCGACGAGCGGTTCCGCGCCGCTTTCCGTCGCCCCGCTGCCGGCCACGGCCCGGCGCAGCGCCGCAATGGCGGCTGGCGCGGCGCACCGGTGCGGGACGCGACGCTCGACGCCCTGAAGGCGCGTGGCGGCCGCGCGCCGTCCGACGCCGCCTTCGCAGCGCTGCTCGCCGGCGGGCTGGAGCGCCCCACCCTGTTCCTGCGCCACGCCGAAGCGCTGGCCGCCCTGCCGGTTGCCGGCGAGTCGCTGTGCCGGCTGCGCGATGCCCTGTTCGAGGCGGTGGCGACCCTTCAGCACCTTGACAAGCCAAGCGTGCAACACACATTAGACGCCGCAGGCGTGGGCGCGCTTGCGAAGGAAGTGCGCCGGGGCAATCGGCTTGCATTTTCCTTCACCAGGTCGGGCGGCGACGATGCAAGGGCGGAGCAGGATTTTGTCCATGTCCTTGACTCACTTGTCACCCGCAGCGCGCTGGACCTTGCACTCGCCGAGGCGACGGCGCGATTTCGCGCCTCGCTCGACGACGAGGATTATGCCGAGCAGCAGCGCGTGCTCGGCGAACGTGAAGCGGTCGATGCCCGCCTGCGGGCATTGGCACGGCGTGATGATGATTGAGGTCCGGGAAACCGGGGCGGGAATGAAGGCGTAAACCCATTATGGCGAATAGCGAGACGGTGTCGATCGACAATGAGGCCGGCAAGGGCGAAGGTGGAGACGCGCCTCTGATCGACCTCAACGAGGCATCGATCAAGAAGCTTGTCGCCAAAGCCAAGAAGCGCGGCTGGATCACCTATGACGAGCTGAACGAGGCCCTGCCCCAGGATCAGATGTCGTCCGAGCAGATCGAGGACGTGATGTCGGCGCTGTCCGAAATGGGCGTCAACATCACCGAGGCCGAGGAAGGCGACAACGACACCGCCGAGGAGGAGGCCGCCACCGACGACGCGGCCGCGCTTGGCGAGGGCGAGGCCGCCGCCGGCGCCGCCCAGCCGGCCGCCAAGAAGGAAACGCTGGATCGCACCGACGATCCGGTGCGCATGTATCTGCGCGAGATGGGCGCGGTGGAGCTGCTCAGCCGCGAGGGCGAAATCGCCATCGCCAAGCGCATCGAGGCCGGCCGCGACACGATGATCGCCGGCCTTTGCGAAAACCCCCTCACCTTCCAGGCGATCATCGAATGGTCCCATGCCCTGAACGAGGGGCATATGCAGTTGCGCGAAATCCTCGACCTCGACGCGATGCTGTCGAAGGACCCGACCCCCGAGCAGGTGGAAAGCGACGAGGAGGCCGCCGCCGGCGAGATCAACGCCGCGTCGACCGGCCCGTCCTTCAAGGACGAGGACGAGCCTGAGGAAGCGTCCGCCGACAATGACGAGGACGACCTCACCGAACGCCGCGCCGCGCCCCAGCCCGCGGAAGAGGAGGAGGAGGACAACACCCTGTCGCTGGCGGCGATGGAGGAGTTGCTGAAGCCCGACGCGCTTGAGCGTTTCGCGCAGATCACCTCGACCTTCCATGCCTTCCAGAAGCTTCAGGAACAGCGGCTCGACAATCTGGCGACCGGCGACGAGCTGGGCAATAATGACGAGCGCAAATATCAGGAGCTGCGCGAGCGCCTGACCGAGCTGGTCGAAAGCGTCCATTTCCACAGCAGCCGCACCGAATATCTCGTCGACCAGCTCTACAGCTATAACCGGCGCCTGATGGCGCTTGGCGGCCAGATGCTGCGCCTTGCCGAGCGCCACAAGATCAACCGCAAGGTTTTCCTGGACAATTATGTCGGCAACGAGCTGGACGAAGGCTGGCTGCCGCGCGTCGCGACGCTCGACAAGAAATGGGCCGCCTTCGCCGCCGCCGAGGCCGACAGCGTCGAAAAGGTGCGCCAGGAAATCGCCGACATCGCGCAGCTGACCGGCGTCGAGCTTGGCGAGTTCCGCCGCATCGTCAACATGGTGCAGAAGGGCGAGCGCGAGGCCCGCATCGCCAAGAAGGAAATGGTCGAGGCCAATCTGCGCCTCGTCATCTCCATCGCCAAGAAATACACCAATCGCGGCCTGCAGTTCCTGGACCTGATCCAGGAGGGCAATATCGGCCTGATGAAGGCGGTCGATAAGTTCGAATATCGCCGCGG
>CAZACH010000262.1:0-3247 GCA_964483275.1 uncultured Sphingomonadaceae bacterium
CCGCGGTCAGCGCGGTCAGCACATCGGGCCAGCCCAGCCCAGCCTGCTTCGCCCGCGCCAACAGCGCCGTGCAGGTTTCGGGCGGCAATTGCGCCTCGAAACGGTGAAAGGTGAAGGCCGAGACCGCCTTGCCGGGCGCCATGCCGACGACATCGTCCGCCCCGGCCATCCCCGCGCGCCACCATGCGGCGTCCTCGGCGCGGGCGGGCGAGGCGCGATAGGCGGCGTCCTCGTCCCACACGCCCTGAAGCGGCGCCAAGGTGCGCCCGCCGCCGGGCTTGCCAGCCAGGGCCGCGCCATAAAGCTCGGCGATCCGGCTGGTCAGCAGCACCATGCCATAGCCGTCGATGGCGAAATGATGGACCTGCTGCGCCCAGAAATGCCGGTCGTCGGCAAGGCGATAGAGCAATTGCCGCGCCATCGGCCCGTCCTCCGGGACGATCGCGGTCGCCATCGCGCCACGAATGGCCGCGAGCGCGGCGGCTTCCGGGTCCGCCTCCGCCGAGAGGTCGACGACCTCAAGCACCGGCCGCAATGCCGGGTCGACGAACTGTTGCGGCCCTTCGGCGGCATCGACGAAACGCAACGCAAGCGCTTCCGCCTCCTCCCCCGCCTGTTCCACGGCGGCGCGGAAGGCGGCGAGGTCGAGTGGCCCACGCAGGTCGATATATTGCCCGGTGTTGAAGATCGGATTGGCCGGGTCGAGGCGCTGGGCATACCACAGCCCCGACTGCGCCTCCGTCAGCGGCACCCGGATCACGGGGTCGGTCAAGCCGCGCCATCCTCCTGCCGCTGCCGCAGCACCGCCCACAATTCCGCGATGGTCGGCGCCTCCGCCAGATCGGTGAAGTCGAGCGGCACGCCCTGCTCCTCCCACTGCATGGCGAGGTTCATGGCGCGCATCGAATCAAGCCCGCTGTCCAGCAAATTGTCGTCGTCGCCGGGCAGCGGCGCATCCTCCAATATCGCCGCAATGTCGGCGCGGAGCTGTTCGAGCGTCATCGGTTGGGCGGTCATGCAAGCTCCTCGATCATCTGGCGGGTGGAACGGACGATGCCGCAGCAGTCGGCGACATAGGCCAAGGCGGCTTCATGCCATGCCCGCGAGAAATCGCCGAGCGCATCGGCGACGAAAAAGGGGTGGATGTCGCGCTGAAACGCCTCGGCCACGGTGAGCTGGCAGCCGATATGGGCATAGACGCCGCAGACGATGAGCTGGTCGCGCCCGCGCCCGCGCATCAGCGTCTCCAGATTGCTGCGCTGGAAGGCGCTGTAGCGATGCTTGACCAGCACGATGTCGCCATCCGCCGGCGCCAGTGCCGGGACGATCGGCTGATGCTCGGCGATGTGGCGCATCCCCGGTCCCCACAGATCGGCCTGCAAGCCACGGTCGCGGCGGTCCTGATCGCCATTCTGGGCGGTGTAGAAGACCGGCAGGCCCCGCGCCCGCGCCGCCGCCGCCAGCCGCGCGATATTGTCGACGATGCCGGTGATCGGCGCGACGCCCGGCGTGAAGGCGTCGACGAAATAGGCCTGCATGTCGTGGATCAGCAGCGCCGCGCGATCCGGCGCGAACGTCCAGTCGGGGCGCGAGGGCGGCAGCTCCGATTCCTCCGGCAGCTTATAGCCCTCGATCGACGGCAGGCGACGGGCGGGCGCGGTCATCGGCCGGCCTCCTGCTTCAGCAATTGTTCGCGCAGCGCGGCGCGCAGTTCCTTGCGGCTGACCTTGCCCACCGCCGTCGTCGCGAAGTCGCTGACGAAGACGATCTGGTCCGGCACCTTGAAGGCGGCAATGTCGCGCGCCCTGATCCATGCCTTGATGTCGGCGGCCGTGGGCGCCTCGCCCTGCGGGATGATAAAGGCGCAGCTGCGTTCGCCCAGGAACTTGTCGGGCATGGCAACCACCGCCGCGTCGAATATCCGGTCGTGGGCGAGCAGATGGTCCTCCACCTCCTCCGCCGAGATTTTCTCGCCGGCGCGGTTGATATGGTCGGTGGCGCGGCCCATCACCTCCAGATAGCCGCCGGGCAGGCGGCGCACGACGTCGCCGGTGCGGTAATAGCCGTCCTCGGTGAACGACCGCGCATTGGCCGCCGCATCATCATGATAGCCCCGGATCGTATAGGGTCCGCGCACCAGCAGGTTGCCCGGCTCCCCCTCCGGCACGGCGTTGCCCTGATCGTCGAGGATCAGCACCTCGTCGTCGGGCGAGATGGCGCGGCCCTGCGTCTGGATGACGATGTCGTCGGGATCGTCGAGGCGGGTATAGTTGACCAGCCCCTCGGCCATGCCGAACACCTGTTGCAGCTTGCAGCCGAGCACCGACCCGACCCGCCGCGCCGGCTCCGGCATGAACTTCGCGCCGCCGACCTGCAACACCTCAAGGCTGGAGAGGTCATGCGTCGTCCGGGGCGCCGCCTGCAACCACAGCAGCGCCAGCGGCGGCACCAGCCCGGTGATCGTCACCTTCTCCCGCGCGATCAGGGCGAAGGCGGTCTGCGGATCGGGCGCCGGGCACATCACCACGCGCGCGCCGGCATAAAGCGCGCCGAACACGCCGGGCGAGCTCATCGGGAAATTGTGGGAAACCGGCAGGGCGGACATATAGACGCTGTCCGCCGTGATCCCGCAAATCCGGTTGCTGGCCCAGATGCTGTAGAGATAGTCGTCATGGGTGCGCGGGATCAGCTTCGACAGGCCCGTGCTGCCGCCCGAAATCTGCACCAGCGCGACGTCGGAGGATGCGGCGTCCTCATCCGGGAGGCTCGCCGGGTCCGCCCGGAAGCCGTCGAAGGGCGTGAAGCGCCCGGCGTCGCCACCGACGATGACGGCATGGCGCACATGCGGCACTTCCGCCATCAAGACCTCCGCGAGGTCGCGATAGTCGAAGCCGTCATGGCTCTGCGCCACGACATAGGCGGCGGCCTCCGCCTTGCGCGCGAAATGGACGATCTCGGTCGATCGGTGCGCCGGCAGCGCGAAGACCGGGATCAGGCGCGCGCGGAACAGGCCGAAGACCACCGCGAAGAACGCGGCGATGTTGGGAAGCTGCACGACCACCCGGTCGCCGGGCTTCAGGCCGAGCGCCAGGAACCCCGCCGCCGCCGTTTCGGCCCGCTCCAGCAGATCGGCATAGGTCCAGCGCTGCTCGCCGCCGACCACCGCCACCGCGTCGCCACGTTCGCGGGCGCGCGCTTCGAGCATCCGGCGAAAGGTCTCGCCGCGCCAATAGCCCTTCTCGCGATA
>CAZACH010000263.1:0-3238 GCA_964483275.1 uncultured Sphingomonadaceae bacterium
CTCGCTCGATCCCGACATCAACATGTGGGAGACGGCGGCGCCCTTCGTCGGCGAATGGTTGCGCGACGAGCTGGGTCCGGAGGCGTTCATTGCCGACCGGCTGGTGCGCGACGCACGGACGCTGGCGAGCCTGCCCGACCTCATCCGCCGCATCGACCATTATTTCCCGGCGCCCGGCGCCGCGCCGCCGCCGCCGCCCTTGCCGGAAATCACTGTCGTTCGTGCCGGTAGCGGCTGGCGCTATGCGGTCGTGGCGCTGATCGCGGCGGCGGTTGGGGCGGGGGCGGTGCTGGCGCTGGGTTGATCTGGCCCGCCGGGCGGCGCACAAGCGGCCTATGAACCAGAAGCGCATCCTCCTGATCGTCGGCGGCGGCATTGCCGCCTACAAGGCGTGCGAGCTGATCCGGCTGCTGCGCAAGCAAGGCGCGTCGGTGCGCTGCGTGCTGACCGACAGCGGCGCGCAGTTCGTGACCGCGATGACGCTGGCCGCCTTGTCGGAGCAACCCGTCCACACCAGCCTGTGGGATTTGAAGGACGAGGCCGAGATGGGCCATATCCAGTTGAGCCGCGAGGCCGATCTGGTGGTGGTCTGCCCGGCGACGGCGGACCTGCTGGCGCGCATGGCGGCGGGGATTGCGGACGATCTTGCCACCACTTTGCTGCTCGCCACCGACAAGCCGGTGCTCGCCGCGCCCGCGATGAATGTCCGCATGTGGCAGCATGCCGCGACCCGCCGCAATGTCGCGCAGCTGCGCGCAGATGGCGTCACGGTGGTGGAGCCGGACGAGGGCGCGATGGCCTGCGGCGAGTTCGGCCCCGGCCGCCTGCCGGAGCCGGCGGTGCTGGTCGACGCGATCCGCGCGCGGCTGGCGGGGGAGGGCGCGCTTGCCGATCCCGCCGCGCCGGGGCGTCTGGCGGGGCGTCATGTCATCGTCACCGCCGGGCCGACGCGCGAGCCGATCGACCCGGTGCGCTATATTGCCAACCGATCGTCGGGGAAGCAGGGTTTCGCGATTGCCGGCGCGCTGGCGACGCGGGGGGCACGGGTGACGCTGATCGCCGGGCCGGTGACGCTGGCGACGCCCGAGGGGGTGACGCGCATTGATGTCGAGACGGCGCGGCAGATGGCGGCGGAGGTCACCATGGCGCTGCCCGCCGATGCCGCCGTGATGGTCGCGGCGGTGTCCGACTGGCGGGTCGAGCCGTCCGCGCGCAAGATCAAGAAGCGCGCCGACGGCGTGCCGCCGCCGCTCGACCTCTCCGAAAATCCCGATATTCTGGCGATGATCGCCTCGTCCCCGCAGCGGCCCCGGCTGGTCGTCGGCTTCGCGGCGGAGACCGACGACATCATCGACAATGCCGTCGCCAAGCGGGTGCGCAAGCGCTGCGACTGGATCGTCGCCAACGATGTATCGGGCGACGTGATGGGCGGCGAATCCAACGCCGTCCACCTCATCAGCGCGGCCGGCGTCGAAAGCTGGGAGGAAGGCAGCAAGGCCGACGTTGCCGGCCACCTCGCCGACCGCATCGCCGACGAACTGCAAGGCTGAACAGCGCCCATGACCCATTCCGAAATCGCCATCGAACTGAAGCGCCTGCCGCATGGCGAGGGGCTGCCGCTGCCCGCCTATGCCACCGCCCATGCCGCCGGACTGGACGTGGTCGCCGCCGAGGATGCGATCCTTGCTCCCGGCGCGCGCATGGCCGTGGCGACGGGCTTCGCCATCGCGATTCCGGTGGGTTATGAGGTGCAGGTCCGCCCGCGCTCTGGGCTGGCGCTCAAGCATGGCGTCACCTGCCTCAACACGCCCGGCACGATCGACGCCGATTATCGCGGCGAGGTGAAGGTGATCCTCGCCAATCTCGGCGATGAGGCTTTCGCGATCAAGCGCGGTGAGCGCATCGCCCAGCTCGTTCCCGCCGCCGTGCAGCGCGCCCGCTTCGCCGAGGTCGCGGAGCTGGACGAGACGGCGCGGGGTGAGGGCGGCTTCGGCTCGACCGGGCGGTGAGCCTCAGCGACGCGCAGCTCGACCGCTACGCCCGCCACATCATCCTCAAGGAGATTGGCGGGCAGGGCCAGCGCCGCCTGCTCGACGCGCGGGTCGCGGTGATCGGCGCGGGCGGGCTGGGTAGCCCCTGCATCCAGTATCTCGCCGCCGCCGGGGTGGGGTATCTGCGCGTCATCGACGATGACGTTATCGACGCCTCCAACCTGCAACGCCAGACCTTGTTCGGCACCGCCGATGTCGGGCGCGCCAAGGTGGCTGTGGCGGCGGAGGCGGTGGGGCGGTTGAACCCCGACGTGAAGGTCGATGCCCGGCGTGAGCGGATCGAGCTGTCCAATGCGCCCGCGCTGCTCGAAGGCATGGATGTGGTTGCCGATGGCTGCGACAATTTCGCGACCCGGCTGACGGTCGGCGATGCGGCGCTGGCGGCGGGCATCCCGCTCGTCTCGGCTGCGGTCGGGCAGTTCGAGGGGCAACTCGCGGTGTTCCGGGGGCATGAGGCCGACAAGCCCTGCTATCGCTGTCTCGTCGGCGATGCGCCCGACCGGCCGGAGATGAGCTGCGCAGAACAAGGCGTGATGGGCGCGCTGACCGGCGTTCTGGGCGCGTTGCAGGCGCTGGAGGTGATCCGCCAGATCGTGCCGTTCGGGGAGGATACGGCGGGCAAGCTGATGCTGGTCGACCTGCTCGCCTTCCGCATCCGTACGCTCGGCCTGCCCAAGGACCCCGGTTGTCCGGCCTGCTCGGGCGTCAGATGACGACGCGGCGGCTGGCGCTCGTGGTCGGCAGTCTGGCGGAGGACCGGCTGCACGCGGCGCTGTCGCTCGCGGCGGCGGCTGCGGCGCTTGGCCGGGAGGTGGAGATTTTCCTGCACGCCGGTGCCGTCGCCGTGCTGCGCGCGGAGGTGGCTTTCGACGGCGATGCTGCACTGTCGGCGGCGGGTGTGCCGACCATCGCGGAACTGCTCGACACCGCGCTGGACCTCGGCGTCGGCATCACCGCCTGCCAGAGCGGGCTGGCGCTGACCGGCATCGACGCCAGCCGCCTGAATCCCGCCATCCGCGCCGGCGGGCTGGTCGATTTCCTTGGCCGTAATGCAGATGCGGAGCTTGTGCTGGGATAGAGTCTGTCCGGTTTGGACGGCTGGTGCCGCTTCCGCTTGAAGCGGACAAATCCCAGGCTTGTCGTTTCGGGTGGAGAAAATTGCCGCCTCGATGCTTATTCCTGATGAG
>CAZACH010000264.1:0-3233 GCA_964483275.1 uncultured Sphingomonadaceae bacterium
CGCGCCGGCCCCTGCTCCACCATTCGCCCGCCGCGCATGACGACGATCTCATCGGCATGGTCGGCGACGAGGCCGAGGTCGTGGCTGATCAGCACCACCGCCAGCGACCGTTCCGCACGCAGGCGGTCGAGCAGCGTCAGCACCCCTTTGCGCAGCCGCGCGTCGAGCGCGGTCGTCGGCTCGTCGGCGATCAACAGGCGCGGATTGTGCGCCAGCGCGCAGGCGATCATCACGCGCTGGCGCTGGCCGCCGGACAGTTGGTGCGGGAACTGGCGCAGCCGCTGGGCGGGGTCGTCGATGCCCACCTCCTCCAGCGCCGCGCGCCGGGCCGCCGGGTCGGCCTCCCCGCCCATCGCCTCGGCCAGTTGCGCGGCGATGGTCAGGTGCGGCGTCAGCGCCGACAGCGGCTGCTGGAAGATGAAGCCGGCATCGCGCCCGCGCACCCGCCGCCGCACCTCCTCCGCCGCCCCCACCAGTTCGGCGCCGAGCAGACGCGCCGAGCCGCTCGCCACGCCGGGCGACAGGCCGAAGGGGGCAAGGCAGCTCTGGGTCTTGCCCGAACCGGATTCGCCGATCAGGGCGAGGCAGCGCCCGGCCTCGACCGCATAGCTCAAGCCCTCGACGATCCGCCGGCCGCCGATCGTCACGCCAAGATCCTCGACCCGCCAGACC
This sequence comes from uncultured Sphingomonadaceae bacterium, assembly GCA_964483275.1. Taxonomy (GTDB): domain Bacteria; phylum Pseudomonadota; class Alphaproteobacteria; order Sphingomonadales; family Sphingomonadaceae; genus JBBCJR01. The sequence continues at coordinate 673 of CAZACH010000264.1, forward strand.
GTCATGCGAGGAAGCGCGCGCGCAGCCGCTCGCCGAGCAAGGCGAGCGACGCCAGCATCGCGGCCAGCACGGCCCCCGGCAGGATCAGCGCGAACGGCGCCGTCTCCATCTCGTCCGCGCCTTCCTTGACGAGAATGCCGAGCGAGGTCAGCGGCTCCTGCACGCCAAGCCCGAGGAAGGACAGGAAACTCTCCACCATCACCACCTGCGGCACGGTGAGCACCAGATAGGCGAGCGCGACCCCGGCTAGATTGGGCAGGACGTGGCGCGCGACGATCAGCGGCCGCCTGACCCCCGCCGCCTCGGCCGCGACCACGAAGCCGCGTGTCTTCAGCGCCATCGTCTGCCCCCTGACGACGCGCGCCATGGTCAGCCACTCGACCGCGCCGATGCCGAGGAAGACGAGCAGGATCGAGCGGCCGAACAGCACCATCAGCAGGATGACGATGAACATGAAGGGCAGCGCATAGAGGGCATCGACGATGCGCATCATCACCTCGTCGACCCGCCCGCCGATCCAGCCCGCCGTCGCCCCCCACAGCGTGCCGATCACCAGGCTGGTCAGCGCCGCCGCCGCCGCGACGAGCAGGGTGATGCGCGTGCCCACCAGCGTGCGGGCGAGCAGGTCGCGCCCGACGCCGTCCGTGCCCAGCGGATGGCCCGGCGTCAGCGGCGCGGCGCGGATGGCGTCCCAGTCGATGCGGTCATAGGGCCATTGCGTCAGCAGCGGTCCGGCGAGCGCTGCCAGCAGGATCAGCCCCAGCAGCGCCAGCGGCACGGCGAACGGCCGCATCATCCGCGCACCCGCGGGTCGAGCCAGCCATAGAGCAGGTCGGCGATCAGGTTGAACAGCAGGATCAGCGCCGCGTAGAGCAGCACCACCGCGAGCACGAGGCTATAGTCACGGTTGAGCGCGCCCTGCACGAAATAGCGCCCGAGGCCGGGCAGCGCGAACACCGTCTCGATCACCACCGCGCCCGTCAGCAGCCCGGCGGCGGCGGGGCCGAGATAGCTGACCAGCGGGATCAGCGCCGGCTTCAACGCGTGACGCCGCAGGATATGGGCCGAGGACAGGCCCCGCGCCCGCGCCGTGCGGATGAAGTCGGCCTTGAGCACGTCCGCCAGTCCCGCCCGCGTCAGCCGCGCGGTGACGCCGAGCGTCGGCAGGGCCAGCGCCACGACCGGCAGGATGAGGGTCGACGGCCGCATCACGTCCCATCCCGACGCCGGCAGCAGCGGCAGCGTGAAGCTGAACAGCAGGAGCAGCAGCGGCGCGGTCACGAAGCTGGGCACCGCATTGAGCGCGATGGCAAGGAACGCCACCAGCCGGTCGAGCCACCCACCGGGCCTGAGCGCCGCCGCCGCGCCCAGCGGCACCCCGATGGCGAGCGCGACCAGCAGGGCGAGGCCGCCCAGCATCAGGCTGACCGGCAGACCCTGCGCGACCAGATCGCCGACCGTGAAATCGCGATAGACCAGCGAGGGGCCAAACTCGCCCCGCGCAATGCCCGACACATAGAGCCCGAACTGTTCGGCGATCGGCCTGTCCAGCCCGAACCGCGCGACCAGCGCCGCCCGCGTTTCAGGGTCGAGCGCACGCTCGCCATCGAACGGCCCGCCGGGCGCGACGCGCATCAGCAGGAAGGACAGCAGCAGCACGACGAACAGCGTCGGCAGGGCCGTGGCCATTCGGCGCAGGAACAGGGCGATCATTGCGCATCATTATGGCGAGACGGGTGGCCGGACAATCTGTCCCGGGCCATGCCGACGATCGCGCTTCGGCTCAGCGGCCGATCAGCGCCCGCGCCATGGCGTCGGCGACGGCGTCGGTCGGCTGCCGCGTGGCGTCGCTCTCCGCGAAAATCTCCGTCAGCCGGCGCGGAATTTGGCCGACCCGCTCGCGCACCGTGTCGGCATCGCCCTGTCGCAGATATTCCAGCACGACGTTGATGATGCCGCCCGCGTTGATGACATAGTCCGGCGCATAGAGGATGCCCCGCTCGAACAGGCGCTGGCCGTCCGCCGGCGTGGCGAGCTGGTTGTTGGCGCAGCCCGCCACCGCCGCGACGTCGAGCGCGGCGATGCTGTCGCGGTCGAGGATCGCGCCAAGCGCGCACGGGCTGAAAATATCGGCCGGCTGGCGCATGATCTGGTCGGGCGGCACGATACGCGCATCCAGTTCGGCGGCCAGCGCCGCGACGCGAGGCTGGTCGATGTCGGCGAGGAGCAGGCGCGCGCCCGCTGTCGCCAGACGCCGGGCAAGCGCGCCGCCGACGCTGCCGACGCCCTGGATGGCGATGGTCAGCCCGTCGACGCTGTCCCGCTTCAGGCGGTGCCGGGCAACCGCCTCGATCCCCTGGAACACGCCCAGCGCCGTCGAGGGGCCGGGATCGCCGCCGGCCGCGCCGGCATCCACCGGCAGGCCGGCGACGTGGCGCGTCTCCTTGCGGACGGCGAGCATGTCGGCGTCGTTCATGCCGACATCCTCGGCGGTGACATAGCGCCCGCCGAGCGATTCGATGGCGCGGGCCAGCGCCGCCATCAGTTCCGGGGTCTTGCCG
>CAZACH010000265.1:0-3195 GCA_964483275.1 uncultured Sphingomonadaceae bacterium
AGTCATCCAACCTCGCCGCCGCCTATGGCATCGCCGTCACCGGCGCGATGCTGATCACCACCTGCATGATGAGCGTGCTGGTCTTCCGCATCTGGAAATGGCCGAAATGGGCGGGCGTGCTGATGGTCGGCATCTTCCTGATGATCGACATCACCTATTTCCTGTCCAACCTGACCAAGGTGCCGGACGGCGGCTGGTTCCCGCTGCTGGTCGGCTTCTTCGTGTTCACGCTGCTCACGACATGGGCGCGCGGGCGGCGGCTGATGATCGACCGGATGGTCGAGGCCGCCATGCCGATCAAGGTGTTCATCGCGTCCGCCGCCACCTCCGCGACGCGGGTGCCGGGGACGGCGGTGTTCATGACCTCGACGCCCGACGGGGTGCCGCACGCGCTGCTCCACAACCTCAAGCACAACAAGGTGCTGCACGAGCGGGTCGTGCTGCTCACCGTCAAGATCGAGGACGTGCCCTTCGTCGAGGAAGCCGGACGGCTGGACTTCGACGACCTCGGGCAGGGCTTTTACCGCATGGTGCTGCACTATGGCTTCATGCAGGAATCGGACGTGCCCGCCGCGCTCTCCAAGGTGACGGGCTGCGGGCCGGAGTTTCGCATGATGGACACCAGCTTCTTCCTCGCCCGCCAGACGCTGCTGGCCTCGTCGCGGCCGGGCATGGCGATCTGGCGCGAGAAGCTGTTCGCCTGGATGATGCGCAATTCGGAAAGCGCGATGGACTTCTTCCGGCTGCCGACCAATCGGGTGGTCGAGCTGGGTAGTCAGGTCGAGATTTAGGGGTTCAACCCCCCTCCGTTCGTCCTGAGCCTGTCGAAGGACGACAGCGCCAACCTTCCCATCCGTTCGGCCCAGCGGGGTTGAAGGCCGGTGCTGTCGTCCTTCGACAGGCTCAGGACGAACGGAGGCTGGGAGAGTCGGGAGCGTGGGGGTTTACTTCCCCTGGCTGCGCCAGCGCTGGATGGTCCGCTCCAATATCCCGGCCTCGTCGCCGACGCTGTTCCACAGCGAGGAGAAGACCGGATCGTCCGACGCCGGCCGCTTCTCCGGCTCCAGATCGTCGAGGCGGACGCGGATCGGCACCGAGACGCCCTCGCCGCAGATGATGCACTCGCGGTTGCGCAGCGCCGGGATCGAATCGAGGAAGCCCTTGGCGCCCTCCGGCATGGCGTTGCGCACGAAGGTCTGGTCGCGGTCATTGTTGAGGCGCATCGAGATGATGGTGCCGCATTGCGACAGCACGCCTTCGGCAAGGTCTGACGGGCGCTGGGTGATGAGGCCGAGGGAAACGCCGTACTTACGGCCCTCCTTGGCGATCCGCTCCAATATCTTGCGCACCGAGGCGCCGGTGTCGATGCGGTCGGAGGGGACGTAGCGATGCGCCTCCTCGCAGACCAGCAGCACCGGCCGCTGCGGCTCGTTGCGTGACCACAGCGCGAAGTCGAACACCATGCGCGACAGGGTGGCGACCACGACCTGCACGATGTCGGACGGCACGCCCGACAGGTCGACGATGGAGATCGGCTTGCCGCCGCCCGGCAAGCGGAAGATCTTGGCGAGGAAGTCGGCCATGGTGTCGCTGACCAGCATGCCGCTGAACATGAAGGAATAGCGTGGGTCGTTCTTGATTTCCTCGATCTTGGTCTTGAGCCGCATATAGGGCGCGACCTCGCCGGCGCGGTCGAGCTTGCCCATCGCGGTCTGGATGGCGGCGAGCAGTTCCGACATCAGATAGGGCACCGGGGAATCGACGGTCAGCTTGGTCAGCCCCTGCGCCGCGCGGTTCTTGGCGCGCGCCTGGAGCAGGCATTTGGCGAGGATGTCGGAATCGAGCTGGCGGTCGGCGCCGTGCGAGGTCAGGAACACCTCGCAATGCTCCTCGAAGTTCATCAGCCAATAGGGCATCGCCAGATTGTCGACGTTGAAGATCTCGCCGCGATCCTTGAAGGCGGCGGCATATTCGCCGTGCGGGTCGAGCATGACGATATGCCCCTCCGGCGCCATGTCGCAGATGCGGTGGAGGATAAGCGCGGCCGAGGTCGACTTGCCGGTGCCGGTCGATCCGAGCAGCGCGAAATGCTTGCCGAGCATCGAGTCGACATAGAGGGCGCCGCGCACATCCTCGGTCGGATAGACGGTGCCGATCTCGATATGCGGCCGGTCGGCGGCGGAGAACATCTGCTTGAGGTCGGCGGTCGTCACCGGGAAAAGGCGCGCGCCCGGCACCGGATAGCGGGTGACGCCGCGCCGGAAATCGACCAGCGAGCCGCTGACCGTGTCCTCCCGCCCCTCGCCGAGGAAGTCGATATTGGCGAGGATGAGGTCGCCGTCGGCATTTTCGAGGCGCAGGTTGCGGACATTGGCGAGCAGCCACATGCCGCCGACGCGCAGCTTGACATGGCTGCCGACCTGCCCCGCCATCGCCACCGAAACGTCGCGATGGCCGGCAAGCATCTTGAGCGCGCGCCCGTCCAGCCGCACGACCGAGCTGCCGCCCGTGATTTCGACGACCCGCCCGATTTCGCTGAAATCCGCGCGTGCCGCATGGCCCGCAAGGGTGTCGACATCGTCGCCGGCGATATCCTCGAACGCGTCGAATCTCAGATTGTCCATGGTTGCGCCTTCCCCAGAGCCTGCCGGGAAAGCTATGGCGGGGAGGTTAAGAACAACCGCCTCAAATAATGTTAATGCCGCCTCAAACCCGCCGGAACACGGCGCCGGCGGCCCATCCCAGGCCCATGGCGAGCGCGACGGCGGTGATGCCGTAGATCAGCGAATGCTGCTGGGCGAACAGGTACATGAACCGCTCGAAGCCGGATTTCTCGATGTCGATCTCCCGCGTCGCGCGCGCCAGCACCTGGCCGTCCTGGATCAGGAAGGTCTCGGCGGTATAGCGCCCCACCGGCACGCGCGCCGGGACGGGGAGGCGGGCGCGGTAGAGCGCGCCCTCGGTGATCTCCACCCCGCCCGGCCGCTCGACGAACAGCTCGTGGCGGGAGCGCAGGTCGATCAGCCCGGCCTCGAAGGTGCGCGTCTCCTCCGACGTGCCGCCGCTGGAGGGGGAGAGCTGGAGGTTGCGGATGCCGAGTTCATAGATGGCGGCGTCGCGCTCGCCGATGATCTGGTCGAGCGGCGCGGAGGTGGCGATCGCATAGAAGGCGGGCGCGGTGCGGAACTGGGTGGA
>CAZACH010000266.1:0-3176 GCA_964483275.1 uncultured Sphingomonadaceae bacterium
GACGAGGCCTTCATTGCGCGCGTGTGTGCCGCCTATCCGGTCGAGGCCGGGATGGACCGGGTGCTGACCCGGAAGCTCAGGCATCGGGCCGGTCCCGGCTATGCCGCGGTGCCGCTCGAAACGCTGGTGGTGGGCCTCTCGTCGCTGATCCGCGCCAACATTGGGGACGACTTCACCATCGCCAACCCGCGCTGGCTGGCCGGTGGCGCGTCCAAGTTGCAGATGGCGTTCGACCTTGGCTGGAACGGCCCGGACGGCGGTGGCGCGCGGCGCACCGATGCGATGGTGCTGCGCATGGAGCCGCCCGAGGCGATCGTCGAGACCAGCCGCCTGCGCGAATTCGAGATCCTCAAGCTGATGAACGGCACGGTGCCGGTGCCGCCCTGCCATTGGGTCGATGCCGAGGGCGAGCATCTGCCCTATCCCGCGCTGGTCTATGGCTTCGCCGCCGGCGTCACCAAGCCCGCCGACCGCCCGTCGCAGCAGGTGACGGGCATCGGCACCAATTTCGGGCCGGACCTGCGCGCTGTGCTGGCGGAGGAGTTCGTCGCCAATCTCGCCGCGATCCACACGGTCGACCCGGCGCGGCTCGCCGGCCTGAAAAACTTCGATGCGGCCGAAATCGGCTCCAACGCCAGCGTGCTGCGCCAGATCGCCTGGTGGCAGCGCGTCTGGGAGGAGGACCGGCCGGAGGACGTGCCGCTGGTCGACGTCGCGGCGCGCTGGCTGATCGCCAATGCCCCGCCGCTCGACCATGTCTCGGTCGTCCATGGCGACTACCGCGCCGGCAATTTCCTGTTCGACGAGGGCAGCCGCAAGATCACCGCCTGGCTCGACTGGGAACTCGCCGTGCTCGGCGACCGGCACCAGGACCTCACCTGGACCACCGGCGTCCATTTCGGCCATTATGCGGAGGACGGCACGACCTTCCTCGCCGCCGGCCTGCTGCCGGTCGAGACCTTCTATGCGCGCTATGAGGCGGCATCGGGGCTGAAGGTCGATCCGGTCAGGCTGAAATATTACCGCATCTTCAATGATTTCGTGTCCTGCGTCCACATGCTGGCGACGGCCGCGCGGGTGGCGAAGGGGGGCAAGACCCACCAGGACATCGTCGTCGCCTGGCTGGCGATGATCGGCAACGTCATCTCCGGCAAGCTGCGCGATTCACTGAGCGAGGTGTTGTGATGGTCCCCGATCTCGATCTTCAATTGCAGGCGGTGATCAAGGCGCTCGGCGACACGGTGATGCCGGCGCTCGACCCCGCCAATCGCGTCGCGGCCGAACAGCTCGGCCTGTCGCTCGCCACGCTCGGCATGGTCCGCGCCCGCCTGCCGCTCGCGGCACGGCGCGAGTGGCAGGAATTGCAGAACATGATCGGCCTTGGCGAGGCGGTTGCGGCGCTGGGCGATTTCAGCGCGCTCGACGCTGCGCTGGCCGACGCGGCCGTCGTCCGCGATGATGCCAATCCGCTGCCCTTCGCCCGCACCAAAGCGACCCACGCGATCGGCGCGGCGATCAGCGCCATCGTCAGCGCCGGTGCATCCGACGATGTGATGCGCGCCGTCGTCACCCATTCCAAGCCGGCGACCGACCTGTCGCGCGCCTGGTCGCTGTCCGCCGGTTTCGAGCCTGATCCCGAGGACGTGCCGGCACTGGAGAGCCTGCTCGGACTCTGACGTCCGGCCCGATAACGAACAGGAGGAGGGGTAAATGACCCGGCTGAACGGCAAGACGGCGATGATTACCGGCGCGGCCTCCGGCATCGGGCGCGCCTGCGCGCATCGCATGGCGGGCGAGGGGGCCAGCATCATGATCGCCGATATCGACGATGCGGCGGCGGCCGGGGCCGTCGCGGCGATCGAGGCGGCGGGTGGCAGGGCGGCCGCAGTGCATTGCGACATCCGCGAGGAGGACAGCATCCGCGCGGCGGTCGAGGCCACGGTCGCGACCTTCGGCAAGCTCGACATCCTGCACAACAATGCCGCCTATGTACCGCTGTCGCTGCTGGAAGCGGATGTCGACATCGTCACCATCCCGACCGCGATGTGGGACGTGATGATGGAGGGAACGCTGCGCGGCACCATGCTCGGTTGCCGCTATGGCGTGATCGAGATGCTCAAGACCGGCGGCGGCAGCATCATCAACACCTCGTCCATGTATGGCGTCGGCGCGTTCAACCGCCAGCCCGCCTATGGCGTCGCCAAGGCGGCGATCAACATGCTGACCGAATATGTCGCCACCGCTTATGGCAAGCAGAATATCCGCTGCAATGCGGTCGCGCCGTCGATGGTCAAGACGCCGCTGCTCGACAGTTTCGTGCCGGCGGAACTCGTCCAGCTCAACGTCGACGCGGCGCTGACGCCAACGCTGCCGGAGCCGGAGGATATTGCGGCGATCGTCACCTTCCTCGCCTCCGACGACGCCCGCTTCCTGACCGGGCAGCTGATCCGTGCCGATGGCGGCACGACCGCCCATCTCGCCACCTATTCCGATGCCCGCCGCTTCTTTGGCGAGGCCTGACCCAATCCCGGCCCAAGGAGTTGATCATGATCAAGATGGTTGTCGAAGTCTGGAAGAAGGACGGCATGAGCGACGAGGCGTTCGCGCGGCGCTGGCTGGTCGAGCATGGCGCGCTGGTCAAGAAACACGCCCGCGCGATGGGCTTCCTGCGCTATATCCAGAGCCACAAGCGGCCGTCGCCGGCGATCGACGCCTTTGGTGAAGGCCGGGGCTGGAAGCGGCCGCCCGACGGCCTGACCGAAGTGTGGTGGGAGAGCGAGGAGACGATGAACGCCGCCATGTCCTCGGCCGAAGGGCAGGCGGCGAGCGCCGAACTGGCGGTGGACGAGCAGGAGTTCACCGAGGCCAGCAAGCTCAGCGCCTTTCTGGCGACCGAGGAGGTGATTTTCGATTTCACCGCGGCTGCGACGGCCACGCCCTGAGCCAAAACCGACGAAGGAGAGCGCGGATGCGCCAGTTCACGATCAAGCCGGGCGGCGGAATCGACAGCCTGGTGCTCGCCGAAACCGCCCGGCCCGATCCCGGACGCGGGCAGGTGGTCGTCCGCGTCCGCGCGACCTCGCTCAACTTCCGCGACCTGATGATCGCGAACGGCCATTATCCGGGCGGCGGCGGTTTCTCGACCGGATGGCGATGAGCTTTGAGCCCGGCCACGC
>CAZACH010000267.1:0-3123 GCA_964483275.1 uncultured Sphingomonadaceae bacterium
CGATGGTGGAGCCGATGAAGCCGCCGATGGTCGCGGCGCTGACGCCGAGGATCGCACCGCCGATCGAACCGCCAATGGCAGCGCCAGCGGCACCGAGAACAAGGGTGGCCATGTTCGGGTCTCAGCGTTGCGGGAACAGGAAGGCGAAGGCGATGCGCCGCCGCCAGGGTTGCGTGAGCGGTTCCTCGATCACGCCGAGCCGCTCATAGGCGTGGAGGAAGCTGTCGGGCGCGGTCAGGATCCCGACATGCTTCGCGATGGCACGGGGCTTCATGCGGAAGAGGACCAGCGCGCCCGGACACGCCTCGGAGAGCGGCATCTCGATCATCATGGCGCGCGCACCCTCGGCCAGCACCTCGCGCGGGCCGGTCTCGCCCCAGTCGCGACTGTAGGCCGGGATCGGGAACGGCTCGGGGCCGACGACCTCACGCCAGACGCCCCGGGCCAGCCCGAGGCAATCGCAGCCGACGCCGCGCAGGCTGGCCTGGTCGTGGTACGGCGTGCCGAGCCAGGACCGTGCGATTGTGATGACGCGGGTGGGATCGGCGGCGGTCAAAGTACGGACCCCTCGTGCCCGCCGTCCTTGGTGGCGTAGCGCAGCACCGCGTCCTGGCCGGGGATGTGCGGGAAGCCGCGGAAGTTGGCTGTGTTGGCGAACTTCGCTCCGCAGGTCTCGATTCGCTTGTTGCAGCCCGCGCGGATGGTGAAGCCGTCGACCTCGGCGATCGCACGCACCGGCGCTTCGAGCAGAGTCAGGATCGCCACGCCGTCGCTGACGTCGTGGCACAGCACCTCGGTGCGCCGCCCCGCGTTCGCACCGCTCGTCCAGTCCAGGGTGCCGAAGGTGAACCAGCCGGAGGTGAAACCGCTGAGCCCCGAGGCCGTGAAGGCGCGGTCGCGCAGCAGATCGATGACGGCACCGGTGCCTTTGAATGCGGGATCCTCGAGATCGACTTTACAGCGCGCGTCGCCGAGCTCCGCATCGCAGGTCGCCTGGAAGGTTCGCCCGACCGTTTGGCCGAGCACATGGGCGAGCGACCGCACCTCAGCGACGAACGCCAGCCGCCCGCGCCGGATCTGGCCGATGGCCCCGCGGCGCATCAGCACGCGCTGACCCGTGTTCGACCAGTTGACCCGCCAGACCTCGACCTCCGCATTGTCCCAGCGACCATCGAGAATGTCCGTCTCGGTGATGCGGTCGGAGGTCAGCACGCCCTCGGCATCCTGCGCATCGACCGAGAGGTCCGAGCCCGAACGCACCTCGGATGCCGTGAGCCCGCTCTCCGGTTCGAAGTCGGTGCTGTCGAAGGTCAGCGTCCGGTCATGATCGGTGAAGCCGAAGGTGACGCCGTCGGCACGGGTGATCCGCCAGCACCAGGCGAGCGTCGTCGTGCCCTCATCAAGATGTGCCTGGAAGTTTGGGTCGAGCGACTTCATCGCCGGATCTCCAGAAGTGGAATGGACGTGATCGAGCCGAGCCGCTCGAGGTCGAGCGTCACGTCGAGCGCGTCGGTGTCGAAACGGACCGGCACGTCGAACTCGAAGCCCGCGGTGATGGCGGCGCCAGCGCCCGGCGCGGTGCTGAAGGTGACGACGCCGGTGGCGGTGTCGACCGACCAGCCGGAAGGCTGCTCGACCCCGCCGAGCGCGATGCGCGCGGTTCCGGTCACCGGCTTCGCGACGGCGCGCGTCCAGGATTGCGCACCCGAGGCGTAGCGCTTGACCAGCTGGAAGGCGGTCGTCGCGCCGTCGCCCGTGCCGATAGACTGATCGGTGGGCGACGGCGTGCCCGAAGGCAGGCAGGACTTGTGGTCACCCCAGTCCTTGAACCGGAAGCCATGCAGGCGGCCATTGCGCGCCTCGAAGAAGGCGACGACGGCGGCCAGATCGTCGGCGCGGCGGATGCCATAGGCGACATCGTAGCGGCGGCGCGAATTGGCCCAGCTGGCGTTGCGCTCCTCGTCGCCCGAGGCGAGCTCGACGATCTGCGTGCGCCGCTCGGGCCCGCCCCGCGCGCCGCGGCTGATGTTGTCGGGAAACCGGACCTCGTGAAACGCCATCACATGCCCCTCCGACCGAGCGACACGGCGCGGGCGATATCCGCGGCGACCTGCGTTCGCGATTGCCGGAAGCTCTCGGCGTCGCGGGCCATGATGGTCACGTTGACCCCGCCGCCCGCGCCGTAGCTCTGTGCCTCCCGCCGCGACAGCACGCGTTCCCCGCGCTGCAGGATCGCGGGCACCTCGTCGTGACGAAGCCCGGCCATGCCGCCACCATGCATCCGCGGCGCGGCGGCGAAGGCCATGGCCGGGACCATCCGCGAGGGTCCAGCCGATCCGACCATCCCGCCCGCATGCAGGACGTTGGCGAAGATCCCGCCCGCGCCGGAGAACACGCCGGAGAGCGCGTTTGCGATCGGCCCGAGGATGAACCGCCGCGCCGCGAGTTGGGCGAGATCGGCCAGCAGCGAGGTGACCAGATCGCGGAAGTTCAGCTTGCCGGTCCTCACGAACTGGCCCACGGCGTTCTCGGCCGATTGGAAGGCGCCGACGAGGCTCTGGCCGATGTCGCCGCCAATGTCGCGGGCCTTGCTGGCGTAATCCGACAGCGCCGCCGTGACCGCCTGCCACCCGGTGACGGCGGCCTCGGTCGCGGGCTCCGCTGCCGCAGCGGCAGCTCCGGCCGCCGCACCTGCATCCGTCGCGGCGCGCCCGGCATCGCCGAGCGCCGTCTCGAGCCGCTCCGCCGCGCTGGTGGCCTCGGCCAGCGCATCGGCGCCGTCCTCATCGGTGCCGCGCACCGCATCGCGCAGGGCCTGCCAGCTTTCGAGAGGCGCGCGGGCCCCTTCGGCCAGATCGCGCGCGGCGCCGCGATAGACATTCGCCGACTCGAGCGTACGGGCGGCCGCGTCCGTCAGTCCGAGATCGGGCGCGGTGAGCGGGTTGTCCTCGAAGGCGCGGTCGAACGCCGCCTGCGCCGCCGTCGTCGCAGCGCTGGCTGCGCCCTCGAAGCGGTTCTCGATCTCGCCGAGGTCGAGGTCGGGCACCAGCGAGATGCGGCGCTCGGAGCCGAGCGCTTCCAGCCCCTGGTTGATGCCGCCGATGAAGCCGTTGATGCGCGAGA
>CAZACH010000268.1:0-3107 GCA_964483275.1 uncultured Sphingomonadaceae bacterium
GGCCCGCAGCTCGGCGCGGGTGCGGCGGCCGGGACCGCGCTGGCCGCAGGCGGCGCGCTCGTCGGCGGCGCCGCCGCAGCACGGCTCGGCGTGGGCGCGGCTGGTTCCACCGTTGGCGCGGCTGGACGGATGACCGCCGTCGCCGCGCGTGGCGGCGCTCAGGCCGCTGGTGGAGCAGCTAGCGCCTACAGCCTCGGCTCGCTCGGCAAGAGCGGCGCCGGCGCTGTCGCGGGCGGTGTGGCCGCGGCCGGTCAGGCGGCGGTGGGAAGTGCGGCGAGCACCGTCCTTTCACCCTTGCGCAAGGCGGCCGCGAAGAGCGGCGAGGCTATGAAAGCCAGTTTCCGGTCGGGCGCGCGCGCCGGATTCACCGTCACCGGCGGCACGATCACCGGCGGGCCTGCGTCGGCCCTCGCAACTGCGGGCGCTTCCGCATCGGCTGGCACATCCAGCCAACCTGAATGGGCCGCCGCGATGAAACGCCGCCAGTCCATGACCCACGGCGCCACCGTTCTCGCCCACACGATGAAGGCGGGGGACAGCCATGGCGGCGGCGGTGTTCCCGACATTAAAGAGAAGGACTGAACCATGTTCCGACGTCCCTCCATCCGCTACGGCCAGACACCGGAGCCCGCCACTCCCTATCAGCGTGCCGCCCAGATGTGGGACGACCGCATCGGTTCGGCCCGCGTGCAGGCGAAGAACTGGCGGCTCGCTTTCTTCGGCGCGCTGGCGCTCTCGGGCGGGCTTGCCGGCGGCCTGGTCTGGCAGTCGGCGCGCGGCCATATCGTCCCTTGGGTGGTGCAGGTCGATCGGCTGGGCGAGGCCCAGGCCGTCGCGCCGGCCGAGACCGGCTATCGTCCGACCGATCCGCAGATCGCGTTCCACCTGGCGCGGTTCGTCGAGCAGGTCAGGAGCATCCCGGCCGATCCCGTCATCGTCCGCCAGAACTGGCTGCGTGCCTACGACTTCACCACCGACAAGGGCGCGATGGCGCTCAACGACTATGCGCGGGCCAACGACCCATTCGCCAATGTCGGCCGTGCACAGGTGGCGGTGGACGTATCGAGCGTCATCCGCGCCTCGCCAGACAGCTTCCGCGTTGCCTGGACCGAGCGGCGCTATCAGGACGGTAGTCTCGCCGCGACCGAACGCTGGTCGGCTATCCTGACCGTCGTCGTGCAACCCCCGCGCACGCCCGACGCGTTGCGCAAGAACCCGCTTGGCGTCTTCGTCAACGCCCTCAACTGGTCAAAGGAGCTGTCGCAATGACACCCATGTCCGCCCGCCATGTCGCCAGCGTAGCAATGCTGCTTGTCCATGCCGCGCTTGCCGGCTGCGCCACGACATCGGCCAAGCCGCCCGTGATCCGCTATGACGATCCGCCCGTCGAGATCGCCGCGATGCTGGCGGCCGAACCGCCGCGCGCGGTCGAGGTGGTGACGATTCCCGAGCCGCTGCCACTTCCCGGCCAGTTGAAGTCGGTCGGGGTCGGCCCGGCGTCTTCGGAGCCAGTCGATCCGCGCAGGCGCGTCGGCGCCGCCAATGCCGCCGCCCGCGTGCAGCCGGTGCGCGATGGCTTCCTCAACGCCATCCAGCAATATCCCTGGACCGACGGCGCGCTCTATCAGGTCTATACCGCGCCAGGCCAGGTGACGGACATCGCCCTGCAGGACGGCGAGCAGCTCGTGGGGCCGGGGCCGGTGGCAGCGGGCGACACCGTGCGCTGGATCATCGGCGATACGGTAAGCGGCAGCGGCGCCACGGCGCGCGTGCATATCCTGGTCAAGCCGACGCGGCCGGACATCACGACCAACCTCGTCATCAACACCGACCGGCGCACCTACCATCTGGAACTGCGCGCGACGCCATCGACCTACATGGCATCGGTCTCGTGGACTTATCCGCGAGACGCGCTGATCGCCCTGGCGAGCCGCAATGCGGCCGCAGCATCCGCCGCTCCGGTGGCAAGCGGCGTTGACGTCTCCGCGCTCAATTTCCGCTACCAGATCGAGGGCGACCGCGTGCCGTGGAAGCCCGTTCGCGCCTTCGACGACTCCGCCCAGGTGTTCATCGAATTTCCCGCTGGGATCTCGCAGGGCGAGATGCCGCCGCTGTTCGTGACCGGCGCGGCCGGCGATGCCGAGCTGGTCAACTATCGTGTCCAGGGCCGCTACATGGTGGTGGATCGGCTGTTCGCCGCCGCCGAGCTGCGCTTGGGCGACCGGCGCTCCGAACAGCGTGTCCGCATCGTGCGCGATGATGGACGCGGAGGGCGGCCGTGAGCGACCCCGCCGATACGTCTCCCCCTGAGACGCCCGCGCCGCAGGCGCCGCGTTCCGATCCGCAAGCCTTTCAGCTACGCGGAGATCCGCCGCGCGTCATGCGTCTGTCGAGGAAGGCGCTCGCCGTCATCGGCGTCGCCGCCGGTCTCGGCATCGGTGGCTCGCTGATCTATGCGCTCAAGCCCCCCGGCGAGAAGGAAGCGAAGGAACTCTACAGCACCGGCAGCCGCGCCACGTCTGAGACGATCACCTCGGGACCAAAGGATTACGGCCAGGCCCCACGTCTCGGCCCGGCACTTCCCGGCGATCTCGGCGGCCCGATCGTCTCCGCCCAGCAGCGCGGCGAGAATGTGCCTGTTCCTCCGGTAGGCGCGCAACCCGATCCGCGCGCGCAGGCCGCGGAAGCTGCCCGCCAGCGCGCCCAGCAGGAGCGCGATGCAGCGCGCACCAGCACGATATTTCTCGGTGGTGGCGGACGCGGCGCCGCAATGCCGTCCGTGCCCAGCTTGCCCGACCTTGCGGCGCCAGATTCGCCCTCCGCTCCGCAGCCCGCAGAGACGGCGCAGGGCGACCAGACGGCCAAGCGCGCTTTCATGGCGCAGGCGGCGAGCCAGCGCACGGTGAGCGTCGAGCGGCTTGTTGCCCCGGCCTCGCCCAACATCGTGCAGGCCGGCAGCGTCATCCCGGCCGCGCTCATCACCGGCATCCGTTCCGACCTTCCCGGCCAGATCACCGCCCAGGTGACGGCCAATGTCTATGACAGTCCGACTGGGCGCATCCTGCTCATTCCGCAGGGCGCGCGGCTGATCGGCGAATATGACAGCG
>CAZACH010000269.1:0-1556 GCA_964483275.1 uncultured Sphingomonadaceae bacterium
ATGCGCCCCGCCGCGGTGATGTCGAGCCGGCGCTCCTGCCCCGGCTGGGCATGGGCGGCGGTGGCGCAGGCGCCGCTGGCGAGAAGCGTGGCGGCGAGCAGCCGAAGCTTTGGAAGATGTGCGTGCACGACTACCCCTGAACCTTGCAGGCGGCGCGATCGGCCCCGCATCCGCCCATTATTAAATCATGCCTCAAATAGCATGCGACGAAACATCCTAACAAGCTCGCAACGGCGTTCAGGCGGCGCTGGCGCGACTCAGGATGTCCCGCCACCAGCCTTCATTGGCGAGATACCAGTCCAGCGTCTCGGCAAAGCGATGGTCGAAGCCGTGCCGCGCCGCATAGCCCAGCTCGGCGCGCGCCTTCGATTCGTCGATGGCATAGCGGCGGTCGTGGCCGGGCCGGTCGGTGACGTGGCGCTTCAGCTCCGCCGTCGATCGCCCGCTGGCCGGTGGCGCATCGGGATAGCGGCGGGCGAGGTCCGGATCGCGCGCGAAGGCGGCGTCGATCGCCGCGCAGAGCGTTTCGATCACCTGGATGTTGGGCAGCTCCGCGCCGCCGCCGATATTATAGCATTCCCCCGGCACGCCCCGGTCGAGGGCGAGCGCGATCCCGTGGCAATGATCCTCGACATAGAGCCAGTCGCGAATCTGCATGCCGTCGCCATAGATCGGCAGATGGCGCCCGTGCAGGGCGTTGAGGATGAACAGCGGAATCAGCTTTTCGGGAAACTGGTACGGCCCGTAATTGTTCGAGCAGTTGGTGGTCGTCACCTCCAGCCCGAAGGTGTGGTGATAGGCCCGCACCAGATGGTCGGACGCCGCCTTGCTGGCCGAATAGGGCGAGTTGGGCGCATATTGCGTGGTCTCGCGGAAGGCGGGGTCTTCCGGGCCGAGCGTGCCATAGACCTCGTCGGTCGAGATATGGTGGAAGCGATGGGGGCGGCCGCTGCCGCCGTCCAGCCATGCCGCCTTGGCCGCCTTCAGCAGGTTGTGCGTGCCGACGATATTGGTGTCGATGAAGCTGTCCGGCCCGCTGATCGAGCGGTCGACATGGCTTTCGGCGGCGAAGTGGACGATCGTGTCGATGCCGCGTTCATCGAGCAGGCGGCGGGCCAGCGCCTCGTCGCGAATGTCGCCATGGATGAAGGCGATGTCCTCGATGCCGTCCAGGCTCGCGCGGTTGCCGGCATAGGTGAGCGCGTCGAGCACGGTGATCGCATCCGCCGGGCGCTCGCGCCGCCAGTAGCGCACGAAATTGGCGCCGATGAAGCCGGCGCCGCCGGTGACGAGCAGATGAGCCATGTTCAGCCTTTCATGCGACGGGCGATCGCGTCGCGCAGTTCTTGACGCCAGTGCCGCGCCGCGCCGCCGGCCAGCGCCCAGCCCGCGGCCTTGTCCAGCACGCTGAAGGCCGGGCGTTTGGCCGGGGTCGGATAGTCGATGGTGTCGATCGGGATGATGGAGCGCACCGCGAGCGGCAATCCCGCCGCACGGGCCTCCTCGGCGATGGCGACGGCGAAATCATACCAGGAGGCGACGCCGGCATCGGTATA
>CAZACH010000269.1:1656-3055 GCA_964483275.1 uncultured Sphingomonadaceae bacterium
CCTCGGCGATGGCGACGGCGAAATCATACCAGGAGGCGACGCCGGCATCGGTATAGTGGACGATGCCGCGCCCGCTGCCGGCGGCCATCCGCCACAGCGCGGCGGCGAGGCTGGCGGCGTGGGTGGGCGTGCCGATCTGGTCCTGCACCACCCGCAGCTCCGCGCGTTCCGCCATCAGGCGTAGCATCGTCTCCATGAAATTGGCGCCGCCCGCCGCATAGACCCAGGCGGTACGGACGATCAGCGTGTCGCCGCCCGCGGCGGACACGCCCCGCTCGCCGGCCAGCTTGGAGGCGCCATAGCGGCCGAGCGGGGCGGTCGCGTCGTCGGGGCGATAGGGGCGTGACGCCATGCCGTCGAACACGAAATCGGTGGAGATGTGGAGCAGGCGGATGCCGCGCTGCGCTGCCGCGCGCGCCAGGAAAGCGGGGGCGTCGCCATTGATCCGCCGCGCGATCTCCGTCTCGCTCTCGGCGCGGTCGACCGCCGTATAGGCGGCGGCGTTGATGAGGAGGTCGGGGCGTTCGCGGTCGAGCGTCGCCGACACGGCGGCTGCGTTCGTGATGTCGAGCGTGCGCCGGTCTGGCGCCGCCAGATCGACGCCGGCCGGCGCGCAATCGGCAAGGGCGCGGGCAAGCTGGCCGCCGCCGCCGGTGACGAGCGCCTTCATGCGTATCCCGGCGTGTCCGCGAGCGTCTTGCCGGCGGCG
Source organism: uncultured Sphingomonadaceae bacterium (assembly GCA_964483275.1). Classification (GTDB taxonomy): domain Bacteria; phylum Pseudomonadota; class Alphaproteobacteria; order Sphingomonadales; family Sphingomonadaceae; genus JBBCJR01. The sequence goes on from CAZACH010000269.1 coordinate 2,366, forward strand.
TCCTTGGCCGACAGCACCGGCGTTCCGATGCCGTCGAGCGGCCAGTCGATGCCCAGAGCGGGGTCGTTCCACAGCAGGCTGTGCTCGTCGGCAGGCTCGTAGAAGTCGGTGCATTTATACTGGAACTCGGTGCCGTCCTCCAGCGACAGGAAGCCGTGCGCGAAGCCCGGCGGAATCCAGAACATCAGGCGGTTCGCGGCGCTCAGCTCGACGCCATGCCACTGGCCGAAGCCGGGCGAGGACCGCCTGAGGTCGACGGCGACGTCGAAGGCGCGGCCCGCCGTCACCCGGACCAGCTTCCCCTGCGGCTGGCGCAGTTGATAATGCAGGCCGCGCAGCACGCCGGCAGCCGAGCGGCTGTGATTGTCCTGGACGAAATCCATGTCCAGCCCGGCGGCGGCGAAGTCGCGCCGGTTCCAGCTTTCCATGAAGAAGCCGCGCTCGTCACCGAACAGGCGCGGCTCGATCAGCAGAAGGCCCGGCGGATCGAGCGGCAGCAGCTTCACGCGCCCGGCTCCAGCAGGCGCAACAGATATTGGCCATAGCCGCTCTTTTCCAGCGGTCCCGCGACGCGGATCAGGGCCGCGTCGTCGATGAAGCCCTGCCGCCAGGCGATCTCCTCGGGACAGCAGATCTTGAGGCCCTGCCGCTCCTCGACGATGCGGACATATTGGGCGGCGTCGACGAGCG
>CAZACH010000270.1:0-3053 GCA_964483275.1 uncultured Sphingomonadaceae bacterium
ACGCAAGCTCTATGGCACCCACGCGCGTCTGGGCGTCATCGGCCTCGGCGCCGGCACGCTCGCCTGCTACGCCCGCCCCGGCCAGCACTGGACGGCGTTCGAGATCGACCCCGTCATCGTCCATATCGCGCGCGACCCGGAGCAGTTCAGCTTCCTGTCCCGCTGCAAGCCCGACCTCGACATCGTGGTGGGCGATGCGCGGCTGATGCTGGCGGAGCAGCCCGACGACAGCTTCGACCTGCTGGCGGTGGACGCCTTCTCGTCCGACGCGATCCCGATGCACCTGATGACGCTGGAGGCATTCCAGCTTTACGATCGGGTTCTGGACAAAAGCGGGCTGCTGCTCGTCCATATCTCCAACCGCTATCTCGATCTCGAGCCGGTGATCGCCGCCGCCGCCGAGCAGGGCGGATGGATCGCGCTGATGCGGGACTATCGGCCCGACGACGATGCGCGCGCCATGCTCGCCTCCCGCTCGATGTGGGTGGCGATGAGCAAGGACCCCGCCGCGATCGAGCGCCTCACCCACGACACGCTGGAAGACCGGAGCGGCTGGCGCCCCCTCAACCGACGGCCGGGCTTCCGCCCATGGACCGACGATTTCGGCAGCGTGCTGCCCGTTCTGAAATGATTGCGGGGCGCGGCCGCTGGCACTAAGCGCTAATGCCATGACTGACCGGATCAAGATCGCCGTTTTGGGGGCCTCGGGCTATACCGGGGCCGACCTTGTACGCCTGGCGCTCACCCACCCCCGCATCGAGATCGCCGCGCTCGCCGCCAACGCCAAGGCGGGGCAGAGCATGGCGGCGATCTGGCCGCACTTCGCCCCCTATGCCCTGCCGACGCTGGTCAAGGCCGAGGATATCGACATGGCCGGCATCGACGTGGTGTTCGGCTGCCTGCCGCACGCCACCTCCGCCGCGCTGCTGTCACAGATCAAGGGGCCGCGCATCGTCGACCTGTCGGCCGATTTCCGCCTTGACGACGCCGGCATCTATGCGGACTGGTACGGCAACGACCACCCGGCGCCCGGACTGCTGGACGAGGCGGTCTATGGCCTTACCGAATATGCCGGCGACCGCCTGCCCGGCGCGCGCCTCGTCGCCTGCCCCGGCTGCTATCCCACCGCCGTGCTGCTCGCGCTGCTGCCGCTGGTCGACGGCGGGCTGATCGATCCGGCCAATATCGCCGTCTTCGCCATGTCGGGCGTGTCCGGCGCGGGGCGCAGCCTCAAGGAGACCAACCTGTTCACCGAGGTCGCGGAGGCGGTGCATCCCTATGGCATCGGCCGCCACCGCCACATGCCGGAGATCGAGCAGGAGATCGGCCGCCGCGCGGGCAAGGCCGTGCATGTCGGCTTCACCCCGCATCTGGTGCCGATGAACCGGGGTGAGCTGGTGACGGCGACGGTGGACCTCGCCCCCGGCGCCGATGTCGCCGCCCTGCGCGCCGCCTTCGCCACACGCTATGCCGACACGCCCTTCGTCCACCTGCTGCCCGAGGGGGTGGCGCCGGCGACGCGCATGGTGCGCGGCTCCAACCACGCGGTGCTCAACGTGTTTGCCGACCGGAACCCGCGCCGGGCGCTGGTGATCGCGGCGATCGACAATCTGGTGAAGGGATCGTCGGGACAGGCGGTGCAGAATATGAACCTGATGCTCGGCCTGCCGGAGACCACCGGCCTCGAAGCGGCGCCGCTGTTTCCATGAGCGACGTCACCATCCTGCCCTTCGGGGGCCACACGCCGCGCATCCACCCCAGCGCCTTCATCGCGCCGGGCTGCCGCATCATCGGCGATGTCGAGATCGGACCGGACGTCTCGATCTGGTATAATTGCGTGCTGCGCGCCGATGTGAATCATATCCGCATCGGCGCGCGCTCCAACATCCAGGACGGCACCGTCATCCACGTCGATTCGGGCAGCTTTCCCACGCTGATCGGCGAGGACGTGCTGATCGGCCATCTGGCGATGGTGCATGGCTGCAAGCTCGAATCGCGGTCCTTCGTGGGCTTGGGCGCGATCGTCATGGACGGCTGCGTGATCGAGGGCGACGGCCGCCTCGCCGCCGGGGCGATGCTGACGCCCGGCCGCACCATCCCGCGCGGCCAGATGTGGGCCGGCCGCCCCGCCAAATTTATGCGCGACCTGACCGAGCAGGAAATCGCCAACCACGGCCCGGCCATCGACCGTTATGTCCAGAACGGCCGGCGCCACGGTGCCGCGCTGGCCGACCGGCGGGAGGGCGGGCCGGCATAATCCCGCCGACGCGGCGTTACTTGTCGACGCCCTTGCTCTTTCCCCAGCTGCGCGCCGCCGTATAGCCCAGATAGCCCGTGCCGAAGAGGGCATAGAGCGATTCGGGGATGGCCGTGAGATAGCCGGTCATGCCGTGTGCGATCGCCTCGGCCATCTCCGGCCGCGCCGCCGAGATCAGCCCCATCGGGATCGACCACAGCAGCAGGGCGTACATCACATAGAGGAAGCTCGGCCGCGCGCGGCTGGTCCAGGGGTCGGCCGACTGCGCCTCCGCGACGATGGCGGTGAGCTGGGTGCGCACCGCCTCCATCTCCTGCGAGCCTTCCAGCTTCAGCAATTCCAGCTTGGCGCGGTCGCGCGCCTCGGGATCGGGAATGATCTTGTCGATCAGCCGCGCAATCGGGCTGACCAGTCCGCCGATGACGTCCATGCCGCCCTCCTTCAGATGCGGGCGTTGAACCAGCCGAACATGAAGCTCTGATTGGCCGGCCGCGTTTCACCCAGTTCGATGTAGCGCGCGCCTTGCAGGGCATTGACGGCCTTGAGCAGCACCGCTTCCCCCGCCGGCCCGCGCCGCGCCAGCATGGCCGCCACGGCGCCTTCCGTCATCGGGCCCAGTTGATTGTCGCGGGCAAGGACGGCCCAGTCACGTCCCTGGCGGTTGAAGACGTTGAGCGCGCGCTGGAGGAAACCCACGGCGGTCGCCGGCCCCATATTGACGCCGGTATCGAACAATTCCGCCGCCAGGCGCGGCGCGATGCGGGCGAGCCGCTCGAACCCCGGCTTGGTCCAATAT
>CAZACH010000271.1:0-3037 GCA_964483275.1 uncultured Sphingomonadaceae bacterium
ACCCGCGTTGTCCGCCACCGGACCGTAGGCGTCGATCGTCAGCGCGATCACCAGCGAGCCGAAGCACATCATCACGACCGAGATGGTCAGCGCCGTCTTGCGCCCATGCCGGTCGGCGATGCGGCCCATCAGCCAGCCGCCGATCGGCCGCATCAGGAAGCCGAGCGCGAACACGCCCGACGTGTTGAGAAGCTGGGCGGTCAGGTCGCCTTCGGGGAAGAAGCTGCTCGCGAAATAGAGCGAGAAGGCCGAATAGACATACCAGTCATACCATTCGACGAGATTGCCCACCGCCCCGCCGAAGATCGAGCGCCGCCGGGTCATGCCGGGCCGAACAATCCCAAGGCTTGCACCTCGTCGGCGGTGAGCGACAGGCCGCAACCTTCCGCCAGCCGCCGCCATTCCCCGGCCGAGGCGATCTCCCGCTCCGTCACCGTGCCGGCATCATGGCGGGTAAGCCGGGTGTCGATGATGCTGGTGAAGCCGTCCCGATCCGGGCGGCTGACCATGCGCAACGTGGTGAAGCGCGTGCCCGGCCGCGTCGAGGTCCAGTGGTTGCCCATCTCCAGATCGGCCGCGAACACCGGCTGGGTGGTGAAGCTGTATTGCGCCTGCCAGCCGCTGCCCGCGTCGCGCTCCAGCATCCAGCCATGGGCGGTGCCTTCCAGCAGCCGATAGCGGGCGCCATCGCTGGTCGTCACCGGCGCGCCCTGCGCCAGCATCATGGTCGGCGTATAGGCGCCGCCGAAGCCCGCATCGGCGATCCATTCGCGGCGGTCGAGCGTCACCAGGCTGAATGTGTGGGTGCGCGGCTGCGGCTCGCTCGCGCCCAGCCAGACGCGCGCCAGCAGCGGCCGCGCCTCGAAGCCGAGGTCGCTCAGGGCACGCAGGAACAACTGGTTCTGCTCGAAGCAATAGCCGCCGCGCCGCCGCGTCACCAGCTTGTCGAACACCGCATCCGGGGCAAGGCTGATGCCCCGCCCCAGCGCGATGTCGAGATTCTCGAACGGGACGGCGAAGCGCTGGGCGCGCTGCACCGCCTCCAGCGCCGCCGCGTCCGGGCGCGCGGGCCGGGCAATGCCGATGCGCTTGAAATAGGCGTCCAGCTCTATTTGCACGGCCCCAGCCATTTGCCGCTGCCCGACGACAGCATCACCATCCTGCCCTGCGGCCCGGTCATCTCCAGCCGGGTCGTGGTTTTGTAGCTGGTCGGCGTATAGCTGCCCTTGACGACGCCGTTCATCGTGGCGCCCTGCCGCTGCTTGCATTGCATGACGGTGTCGATCTTGCCGCCCGCCATGTTGAAGCGGGTGAACTGGCATTGCCCCTCGCTCTTGGCGAAAAGCTCCTTCGGCCCCGCCGTCGCCTGTTCGGGCGTCACGCAATGGCGGTGAGTCTGCGGCTTGCCCTTCATCATCTCGGCGAGGCCCGGAGGCGCGCCCGGCATGGAGACGTCGGAGATCGCCGTGTGCGTTTCCCACTGGCCGGCGCGGATCGTCTCCGCCGCCATCGCCGGCACCGCCACAAGCGCGCCACCGCACAACAGGAATCCCAGAACACGCATCGCTTCATCCCCCTTTTGAACGGCCGCCACCCTAACGCTGGAACAAATGCGGGCCAACCTCCATATTGCCGCCATGGCCATCCAGATCCGCACCAGCCTCGACGAAGATCCGCTGTCGGGGCAGAATTTCGTCCCGCACCGCCCGGAGCGCCCCGAAAAGGCCGAAGGCGGCCGCCCCTTCGTGCTCGCCAGCGACTATCAGCCGGCGGGAGACCAGCCGCGCGCCATCGCCGAACTGGTCGAGCAGGCCAAGGCGGGCGAGCGCGACCAGGTGCTGCTGGGCGTCACCGGATCGGGCAAGACCTTCACCATGGCCAAGGTGGTGGAGACATTGCAGCGCCCGACGCTGGTGCTCGCCCACAACAAGATCCTCGCCGCCCAGCTTTACGGGGAGTTCAAGAGCTTCTTCCCCGACAATGCGGTGGAATATTTCGTCAGCTATTACGACTATTATCAGCCCGAAGCCTATGTCCCCCGGTCGGACACCTATATCGAGAAGGAAAGCTCGGTAAACGAGGCCATCGACCGGATGCGCCACTCGGCGACGCGGGCGCTGCTGGAGCGCGACGACGTGCTGATCGTCGCCTCCGTCTCCTGCATCTACGGCATCGGATCGGTCGAGACCTATTCGGCGATGACCTTCTCGCTTGAGAAGGGCAAGACCGTCGACCAGCGCGAGATCATCCGTAAGCTGGTGGCGCTGCAATACAAGCGCAACGACGCCGCCTTCGCGCGCGGCAATTTCCGGGTGAAGGGGGACAATCTTGAGCTGTTCCCGTCCCACTATGAGGACACCGCCTGGCGCATCAGCTTCTTCGGCGACGAGATCGAGGAGATAGTCGAGTTCGACCCGCTGACCGGCAAGAAGATCGCGAGCCTCGACAGCGTCAAGGTCTATGCCAACAGCCACTATGTCACCCCCGGCCCCACCCTCAAGCAGGCGACCGAGGCGATCCGCCACGAGCTTTCCGAACGACTCAAGGAACTGACCGCCGAAGGCAAGCTGCTGGAGGCGCAACGGCTGGAACAGCGCACCAATTTCGACCTGGAGATGATCGCCGCGACCGGCAGCTGCGCGGGCATCGAGAATTACAGCCGCTTCCTCACCGGCCGCCTGCCCGGCGAGCCGCCGCCGACCCTGTTCGAATATCTGCCGGAAAACGCCCTGCTGTTCATCGACGAGAGCCACCAGACGGTGCCGCAGATCGGCGCGATGGCGCGCGGCGACCATCGGCGCAAGATCACGCTGGCCGAATATGGCTTCCGCCTGCCGTCCTGCATCGACAACCGCCCGCTGCGCTTCCACGAATGGGACGCGATGCGGCCGCAGACGACCTTCGTCTCCGCCACCCCCGGCCCGTGGGAGCTTGAGCAGACCGGCGGCGTCTTTTCCGAGCAGGTCATCCGCCCGACCGGCCTGATCGACCCGCCGGTCATCATCCGTCCGGTCGAGGATCAGGTCGACGACCTCAT
>CAZACH010000272.1:0-3035 GCA_964483275.1 uncultured Sphingomonadaceae bacterium
GCTCAGGACGAACGGAAGTTAGGAACGAAGATGGCCGGATGGGGACCGGCCGATGCCGCCCGAACGGGCTTGACGCCCGCCGCGCGCCGCGCCACCCAGCGGCGCATGTCCCAGCCTCCCCTGCCCATGCGCCGCGGCCTGATGTTCGTGCTGTCCAGCCCGAGCGGCGCCGGAAAGACCACCATCGCGCGCGCGCTGCTCGCCTCCGATCCGCTCATCGACATGTCGGTCTCGGCAACGACACGACCGATCCGGCCGGGCGAGGTCGACGGCCGCGACTATCATTTCGTCAGCGACGAACGCTTCGCCGAGATGGTCGACGCGGGCGCGTTCCTGGAGTGGGCGCATGTCTTCGGCCGCCGCTACGGCACGCCCCGCGCGCCGGTGGACGCGGTGCTGGCAAGCGGCCATGACGTGCTGTTCGACATCGACTGGCAGGGCACGCAGCAAATGCACGACAAGGCCCGCGATGACCTCGTCCGCGTCTTCATCCTGCCGCCGTCGATGGAGGAACTGGAGCGCCGCCTGCGCTCACGCGGCACCGATTCGGATCAGGTCATCGCCGGCCGCATGGCCCGCGCCGCCACCGAGATCAGCCATTATGCCGAATATGATTATGTGCTGATCAATCACGAGGTCGGCTCCTGCCTTGCCGAAGTGCGCGCGATCCTCGCCGCCGAGCGGCTGAAGCGCGCCCGCGCGACCGGCTTGCCGGAGTTCGTGCGCGGCCTGATCGGCGGTTAGGGATCAGACGCTGGCTTCACGCCACCATTCCCTAGATCTACACTGCCCTTCCCGTCCCCGTTCGTCCTGAGCTTGTCGAAGGATGACAGCACCGACCTGCGGCATCCGCTTCGGGTTTTACAGGTGGGAAGGCTTGAGCAGTCATCCTTCGACAAGCTCAGGACGAACGGAGATATTCGGACCTGTCCTGTCCAACAGACCCTTAAAGCAGGCTCAGGAACCGCGCCCCGGCCCTGAAATCGGCCTGATGCGCGGTGCGGGTGCGGATGGCGAGATCGTCCTCCCCCCATTGCTCGGCCTGCCACAGCTCATCGAGCTGGCCGGCGCGGAAGCCGCTTTCGGCGTCGAGCGCGCCTTCGGCGACCGCCAGCGCGATGACCAGCGAGCCGGACACGGTGACCAGCGGGCTCAAGCCGGTCAGCCGGAACGCATCGAAGGCCGCGACCGCCGCCGCCAGCCGGTCGATGGTGGCGGTGGGCTGGGGGCGATGGACAATGCCGGCGGTGGTGTGGATGGCGATGTCATAGCGCAGCCGCGCCCATTCCAGGATCGGGTCCCACACGTCGCTTTGCCGGGCGGCAAGCTCCGCAGGATCGGCGGCGCGATAGGCCAGGCAATCGCTCTCGGCATAGGAGGCGAGGTTCGCCGCGAAGGCCGCATGTTCGGTCGAGACGCGGTCGATCGCGGCATTGGCGAGGCCGTTCATCGGCATCGTCGCGAAATCGACCTTGTCGCCCTGCGCGGCCCATTCCGCCACCATGGCGAGCGCCAGCGCCTCGCTCGGCACCGCCAGCGGCCGGCCCGCCGGCGTGCGCACGGCGCGGCCGTCCAGCGCCACGCCGAATCCTTCGGGACTGCCGGTCGGCGTCGCGACCTCGAAAAAGCGTTTCATTGCCCCGGCGGTGTCCGCCATTTGCGCGCCAGCCAGGTGGGCAGCACGAAGGACAGGAGCAGCCCGCACGCGAAGATCAGCCCGCCGGTCAGCGGGGCGCCGCCGATGTCCAGAAGGTCCGTGTACCAGAGCACCAGCCCGATCACCATGATGATGGTGCCGGCGCCGCGCGCGGCATTGAGCAGCAGGAAGCGTTGCTGGGCGGTTTCCTTGTCGGTCATGACCTCTCCTCAAGCACCGACATAAGTTCGAGGGCCGAGGAAATCACCCTCTCCGCGCCGGCCGCGAGCAATTCTTCCGGCTCGTGATAGCCCCAGTCGACCCCGATCGCCCGCGCGCCGACCGCCCGCGCCATCTCGATGTCATAGACGGTGTCGCCGATCATCCAGGTCGCCGCGGCGCTGGAGCCGGCCTCGGCGATCGCCGCCTCCAGCATCGCCGGGTGCGGCTTGGAGGGATGACGGTCGGCGGTTTGCAGCGTCACGAAATGATGGGCAAGGCCGTGCACGTCGAGGCAGAGGCGCAAGCCGCGATCGGACTTGCCCGTCGCGACGCCGAGCAGCCAGCCGTCGGCATCGAGCCGCGCGACGACATCGGCGATGCCGGCATAGAGCGGCTCCTCGACCAGTCCCGCGCCGCGCAGGCGGTGGAAGGCGCTCTTGTAATCCTCCGCCAGCCGCTCATGCTGGTCCGGCGTCGCATCCGGGCGCAAGGCCGCCATCGCCTGCACCAGGTTCAACCCGACGACGCGGCGGACGGCGTGGCGGTCGGGCGGCTCCAGATGCGCGCGGGTGAAGCAATCCTCCATCGCAAGGCAGATATTCGCCTGGCTGTCGACCAGCGTGCCGTCGCAATCGAAGACGACCAGGCGGTTCATCAGCGCGCCCGCCCCCGCCGCTCGCCGCGCCGTTCCTTGCGCCGCGCCTTGGCGGCGGCCGCGACCGCCTTGCGCTTGCCCTCGGGCGTCTCGGAGAAGGGCGTGTCGTCCAGCGGAATGTCGCCCACCGCCGGGTCGAAGCCCAGATGGTCGAAGCTTTCCGCCATGTGCGACGGCAGCTCGGCGGTCACGTCCAGTCGCCCGCCATCGGGATGGTCGATGCGCAGGCGGCGCGCGTGGAGGTGCATCTTGCGGCTGATCCCGCCGGTCAGCATCGCGTCCTGCCCGCCATATTTGCCGTCGCCGACGATAGGGTGGCCGATGGCCGCCATGTGGACGCGCAGCTGGTGGGTGCGGCCGGTGAAGGGTTGCAGCTCCACCCAGGCGGCGCGATTGCCGGCGCGCTCGATGACGCGATAGCGGGTGCGGGCGCGCAGCCCCTCCGCCTCGTCGACATGCATCTTCTCGCCGCCGGTGCCGGGCTGCTTGGCGATCGGCAGGTCGATCATGCCGTCGTCGATG
>CAZACH010000273.1:0-3020 GCA_964483275.1 uncultured Sphingomonadaceae bacterium
CAGGCGGCCGACGAATTCGGGGATCAGGCCGAACTTCAGCAGGTCTTCCGGCTCGCACTGGCGCAGCACTTCGCCGGTGCGGCGCTCCTCGGGGGCGGCGACATAGGCGCCGAAGCCGATCGACTTGCCCTGCAGGCGGTCGCCGATGATCTTCTCCAGCCCGGCGAAGGCGCCGCCGCAGATGAACAGGATGTTGGTGGTGTCGACCTGCAGGAACTCCTGCTGCGGATGCTTGCGCCCGCCCTGCGGCGGCACGGAGGCGGTGGTGCCCTCCATGATCTTGAGCAGCGCCTGCTGGACGCCCTCGCCCGACACGTCGCGGGTGATCGAGGGATTGTCCGACTTGCGGCTGATCTTGTCGATCTCGTCGATATAGACGATGCCGCGCTGCGCCCGCTCGACATTATAGTCGGAGGCCTGCAACAGCTTGAGAATGATATTCTCGACATCCTCGCCGACATAGCCGGCCTCGGTCAGCGTCGTCGCGTCGGCCATGGTGAACGGCACGTCGAGGATGCGCGCGAGCGTCTGGGCGAGCAGCGTCTTGCCGCAGCCGGTCGGGCCGACGAGCAGGATGTTGGACTTGGCCAGCTCGACATCCGCGCCCTTGGCGCCGTGGTTGAGGCGCTTGTAATGGTTGTGCACCGCCACCGACAGCACGCGCTTGGCCTGGCTCTGGCCGATCACATAATCGTCGAGCACCTGGCAGATTTCGTGCGGGGTCGGCACGTCGCCCTTGGACTTGACGAGCGCCGTCTTGGTCTCTTCACGGATGATGTCGTTGCACAGCTCGACGCATTCATCGCAGATGAAGACGGTGGGGCCGGCGATGAGCTTGCGCACCTCATGCTGCGACTTGCCGCAGAACGAGCAGTAAAGCGTGTTCTTTGAGTCGCCGCCGCTCAGCTTGGTCATTCTCTATATCCTTCCGGCCGGTTCCCCGGCCCTGCACCTGCAAGGGCGCATTCTAGACCGCGGCGCCCGTCCGCCGCAATGTTTGCGGAAAGCGGCCGATGACCGCCTTCCATGGATGGTCGCCAGCCTGGCACCGCCTGGCTCAACACGGGATTAACGGCCGCCCGCCTCAAGATTCGCTTTCGGCCGGGACCGGGCGCTTGTCGAACACCTCGTCGACGATGCCGAAGGCCTTCGCCTCGTCGGCGGACAGGAACTTGTCGCGGTCCATCGCCTTCTCGATCTCCTCCAGCGGCTGGCCGGTATATTTGGCGTAGAGCTGGTTGAGATTGTGCCGGATGCGCAGGATTTCCTTGGCCTGGATCTCGATGTCCGAGGCCATGCCCTGCGCGCCGCCCGACGGCTGGTGCACCATGATGCGGGCATTGGTGAGCGCGACGCGCATGCCCGGCTCGCCCGCCGCGAGCAGGAAGCTGCCCATCGACGCCGCCTGGCCGACGCACACCGTGCCGACGCGGGGGCGGATATATTGCATGGTGTCGTGGATCGCCATGCCCGCCGTCACCACGCCGCCCGGCGAGTTGATGTACATGAAGATGTCCTTCTTCGGATTCTCCGATTCGAGGAACAGCAGCTGGGCGGTGATCAGCGAGGCCATATGATCCTCGACCGGCCCGGTCACGAAGATGATGCGTTCGCGCAGCAGCCGGGAGAAGATGTCGAAGGAGCGTTCGCCACGATTGGATTGTTCGATGACGATGGGGACCAGCGCGGCGAGTGGATCATGCATAGGTGGGAATCTCTCCAAATTTGCCGGTCCAACATCGGCGCGGCGGACGGAATGTTCAAGTGGGATGAAAGGCGGACGCGTCAAGGAATGCAATGGCCTTGTCCGGGGTGGCGATCTCTCCCCATGCGCGACCCGCCGGGCGCAGGATGCGCCGATCGACCCGCGCCGCCGCTCGACAATGTCGCGACTCGCCTCTAACCGCTGTCCGGTATCTTGGTGGAGGATAGATGACGATGGTGCAGGCGAGCAGCGTCCTTGATCGCGTTCTGGTGCTTGAAATGGTGCGCGTCACCGAAGCGGCGGCGATTGCCGCGTCCACGCTGGTCGGCCGCGGCGACGAGAAGGCCGCCGATGCCGCCGCCGTCGAGGCGATGCGCGAGGCGCTGAACAAGCTCGAATTCGACGGCACCGTGGTCATCGGCGAGGGCGAGCGCGACGAGGCGCCGATGCTCTTCATCGGCGAGAAGGTCGGCGCGGCGCAGGGCACCGGACCCAAGATCGACATCGCGCTCGATCCGCTGGAAGGCACCACCATCACCGCCAAGGCCGGCCCCAACGCGCTGGCCGTGCTCGCCATCGGCGAGGAGGGGGCGCTGCTCAACGCGCCGGACGTCTATATGGACAAGCTGGCGATCGGGCCGGGCTATCCCGAAGGGGTCATCGACATCACCCGGTCGGCCAGCGACAATGTCCGCGCCGTCGCCAAGGCCAAGGGCGTCCGCCCGGACGAGATCATCACCTGCGTGCTCGACCGCCCGCGCCACGAAAAGCTGATCGCCGAGCTGCGCGCGCTCGGCTGCGGCGTCATGCTGATCCCCGACGGCGACGTCGCCGGCGTCATCGCCGTGACCGACCCCGACACGACGATCGACATCTATATGGGCTCGGGCGGCGCGCCCGAGGGCGTGCTGGCGGCGGCGGCGCTGCGCTGTGTCGGCGGCCAGTTCCAGGGGCGCCTGCTGTTCCGCAACGACGCCGAACGCAGCCGCGCCCGCAAATGGGGCATCGAGGACCTCGACCGCGTCTATCACCTCGGCGACCTCGCGCGCGGCGACGTGATCTTCGCGGCGACCGGCGTCACCGACGGATCGCTGCTCGACGGCGTCAAGCGGCTCAAGAGCGGCTGCATGACCACCGAGAGCGTCGTGATGCGCGCCAGCAGCCGCACCGTGCGCTGGGTGCGCGGTGAACACCGCAAGGATTGACCCCGGCCTAAGCGGGCGGGGGCGATGCGGCGCGGCGGGCGCTCAATCGGCACCATCCCCGACTCCGTTCGTCCTGGGCCTGTCGAAGGACGACTGCGCCAGCTTGGGAA
>CAZACH010000274.1:0-3018 GCA_964483275.1 uncultured Sphingomonadaceae bacterium
GGTCGGCGAGATCATGCTTCTGACCGTGCTCGCCCTGCCGCTCGGCTGGCTGGCAGGCTACGGCTTCGCGGGGATGTCGGCGACCGGCCTGTCCTCGGAGATGGTCAACATACCGTTCGTGGTCTCGAGCGGAACCTTTGCCTGGTCGACGGTGCTCGTCGTCGTCTCGGCCCTCGTTTCCGTGCTGATGGTGCGCCGCCAGCTCGACCGCGTGGACCTGGTCAGCGCGCTGAAGCAGAAGGAGTGACGCGATGTCGAAGATGCGTATCGCCATGGTCTCGGGCGCGGCGGTCGCCGCCGCGGCCGCGCTCGGCTGGGCGCTGTGGCCGGAGCCGACCCCGGTGGACATCGCCGAGATCCGCCGCGCGCCGATGGAGGTCACGGTGCCGGTCAACGGCGTGACGCGCATCCGCGACACCTATCTCGTCACCGCGCCGATCGCCGGCACGACGGCGCGCTCGCCCGTCGAGGTCGGCGACGCGGTGGCCGCCGGCGAAAGCGTGGTCGCCACCATCGAGCCGGCCACGCCCTCGCTTCTCGACGCCCGCGCCCGCGCCCAGGCCGAGGCCGCCGTGGCCGAGGCGGAGGCCGCGCTGCGGCATGCCGAGGCCAATGTCGTGCGCGCGCAGGCCGATCTCGACTTCGCGCAAAGCCAGCACGAGCGCATCCAGAGCCTGAGCCGGCAGGGCACGGTGGCGCTGCGCATGCTCGACGACGCGACGCTCCAGCTGCGCACGGTCGAGACCGCCTTTCAGGCGGCGCAGTCCGAGGTCGACCGCCAGAGCGCGACCTTGCAGCGCGCGCGCGCCCAGCTGTTGCAGCCCAATGGCGACGGCCGCCCGGAGACGCCCGCCGAGTGCTGCATCGCCATCCACGCGCCCGCCACCGGCACGGTGCTGTCGATCGAGAACGTCAGCTCCCGGCTGGTGCAGGCCGGCGAGCCGCTCCTGACCATCGGCCGCCTCGAGGAGATCGAGATCGAGGTCGAGCTTCTGTCGAGCGACGCCGTGCGCGTGGCGCTCGGCGCGCATGCCTATATCGCCCGCTGGGGCGGGCCGGACGAGCTGGCCGCGCGCGTGCGCCGCATCGAACCCTCGGCCTTCACCAAGGTCTCGGCGCTGGGCATCGAGGAGCAGCGCGTGCGCGTGCGGCTCGATCTCCTGACCCCGGTGGCGGAGCGGCCCGGCCTCGGCGACAATTTCCGCGTCTTCGCGCGGATCGTCGAATGGGCCGACGACGACGTCCTGCAAGCGCCCATCGGGGCGCTGTTCCGCGACGGCGAGGACTGGGCCGTCTATCGCGTGGTCGACGGCCGCGCCACGCTCGCGCCCGTCAGGGTCGGCCGCCGCACCGCGCTGGAGGCGCAGATCCTCGACGGCCTCGAACCCGGCGACACGGTGATCCTCTACCCCGGAGACCGGATAGAGGAAGGCGCGAGGGTGGTGGCGCGCTGAACGCCGCTTCGGCCGGCCTACTCGCCCGCCGGCTTACTCATCCGCCTGCTGGCCGCGCGGCAGCATCGCCCAGCAGGCCAGCGCGGACAGGACATGCGTCGCGACCAGGATGATGGCGGCGTCCCGGCTTTCATACGATCTCGACGCGGCCACCAGGCCGGCCGCGCCCGCCGCGACAAGCGGCGTCCACAGCGGGGCGGAGCCGTTGCGCCATATGGCGATGGCGGTCGCCGCGCCCGCGAAGGCCGCTTGCAGCCCGCCGACGAGATAGGCGAGCGGAAAGAAGGCGAGCGTCGCATGGATGACGAGCAGCCCGACCCCGGCGTCGGCCGCGGCGAGCAGGAGCGTGACGAGCACGGCGAAGATCGCCGCGCCGATGGCCGGGCCGACCAGCAGAAAGACGGCGAACGGCCCGAGCGCCCGCGACAGGCGAGGTGACACGGGCCTTGCGCCCGCGCGCCGCCGAGCGGCCCGCCTCCCCGCCTAGCCCATGCGGTCCAGGCGGCGCTGCATGGCCGCGATCTGGTCCTTGAGCTCCTGGAGGTCGTCGTCCTTGTCGGCGGCCGCCTCTTCCTGCGGCTCAGCCCCCGGCTGCTGCGCCTCGGCGGCCGGCGGGAAGGGCGTGAACATGCGCATCGCGTTCTGGAACATCTCGATGTTGCGCTTGGTCTGCTCCTCGAGCGCCTTCATCGGCGTCGTCATCTTCATCACGTCCATCGGCGCCTTGCCGATGCCGCCCATGGCGCTCTTCATCTGCTCGCGGAAACGCTCCTGCTCCTTGGCGAAGGCGATCATCGACTGTTCGAGGAAGCTGGGCACCACCATCTGCATCTGGTCGCCGTAAAAGGAGATCAATTGTCGCAGGAAGGGGATGGGCAGCATGTTCTGGCCGGCGCGGTTCTCCAGCTCGAAGATGATCTGGGTCAGCACCGGATGGGTGATGTCGTCGCCGGTCTTGGCGTCCTGGACGGTGAAGTCCTCGCCCTTGCGCACCATCTCGGCAAGGTCCTCCAGCGTCACATAGGTGCTGGTGCCGGTGTTGTAGAGGCGGCGATTGGCGTATTTCTTGATGATCACCGGATCGTCTTTCGTCGACATCCAACACCTCCGTCGAATGGGGGAGAACCCCCGGATTGCGTGCCGGAGCGAGGGCCTCCCGTGGATCGACCGGCAGGATATGCTCAAACCGTCGGCAAATGAAAGCGGTTTGTGCGCCGCGTCACTTATGCTGCGACCGCGATTTTCCGGTTTGACTCGACGCGGGGAAACGGCAAGATCGCATGTCAGGATGAAACAGCAATGTCAGGATCGCGAGGAAAGCCCATGTCCGCTTCCGCCATCGTCGTCGCCAGCGCGGCGCGCACGCCAGTAGGTTCCTTCAACGGCGCATTCGCCGATACGCCCGCCCATGTGCTGGGCGCGGTGGCCATCAAGGAGGCGCTGGCGCGGGCCGGCGTCGACGGCGCCGATGTCGACGAGGTGGTGATGGGGCAGATCCTCTCGGCCGGGCAGGGCCAGAACCCGGCCCGCCAGGCGGCCCGCGCCGCCGGCATCCCCGACGAGA
>CAZACH010000275.1:0-3003 GCA_964483275.1 uncultured Sphingomonadaceae bacterium
GGTCAGGGGGCCGACCGAGACGTTCAGCGCCATGTCGCGCACCAGCGATGCCGCCAGCCCGCCGACGATCTGGCCGCTCGACACCTGTTTGGTGCGGCCCGCGGCGATGTCGGCACCGTCGAAGCGCACCGTCTGCCAGCCATTGCCGCCGACATTGACCCGCGCCTGGCCGGTGACGCCGATCAGCGGCGCGGTGGCCAGCGCCGCCGGGCCTTCGGCGAGGGCGCGGCCATGATCACCGAGTTTCGTCGTGTCGATGCCGGCGATCGAGACATGGCCGATCGCCGGCTGCACCGACAGCGCGACCTGCCCGCCGCCGCCGCAGTCGATCGAGGTGAGCTTGGCCTGCGCCTCGGCCAGCTCGACGAACAGCGGCAGCTTGATGCTGAGCAGCGAGAGGCCGGCCGGCGTCTGGGTGCCGGCCTCGACATAGAGGCGCGTCTGGGCGGTACGGATGACCGGCTCGCCCTTGTCGGTCACCGTCACCCAGGGCGAATCGGCGGCGCGGTCGCCGATCGCCACCCACAGGCGGGTCGCGGCGATGCCGGGCACGCCGGCGCCGAGGTCGATCTGCACCTGCCGCCGGGGCGAGGCCAGTTCGATCAGCGTGCGGGCAAGGTCGAAGGCGTTGACCGCCGCGCCGAAGCCGGGCGGCGGCGTATCGCGCGCGCCATAGGGGCCAAGGTCGATGAGGCGGGACAGGGCGGCGGCATTGCCATTGCCCGCCGCCTGCGACAGCAGCCGCAGCGCCGCGCCCGCCGCCGGATCGCCATTCGCCTCGAACAGTCGCGCCATGACGCCAAGCACCCGGCCGACGGCGATGTCGGCGCCCAGCACCCGCTTGAAGCTCGCGCCTTCAAGATTCAACTCGGTGCGCAGCGCGTCCGAGAAGGCGAACAGGTCGATATCGGCGCCGAGCAGGGCATTATAATCCATAATGGAGAGATTGACGCTCGATCCGGTGAGGCCGGAGAGCAGCTGGTTGGCGATGCCGCCGTTCAGCGCGGCGAGGCGCGAACCGATCGAGAAGCTGGCGAGCTTGACCCGCGCCGCCGTCGCCTCGCGCTGGATGGCGATACGGTCGCGGCCGATGGCGGCGAGGCCGAAGAAGACCGGGGTTTCGGCGCGCAGCGTCACCCGCGCCGCATCGGCGGCAACCGGGCCGGCGACGAAGCGATCCGCCGCCTTGACGTCAGGATCGGGGCGGTAGCGGCCGGGGACGGCCGCCACCGTGACATCGCCGCGCCAGCCATTGGCGCGCACCGCCTGCCGCGCCGCCTGTTCGGGCGCGGAAAGATTGGCCGCCGCCGCCAGCGCCGCCGCGTCCGCGATGCCTTGCAGCCGGCGGCTGTCGAGATAGATCGCGCCGAGATCGACCGCGAAGGCGAGGCAGCCGAGCATCATCGTCAGCCCGCCGGCGGTGATGATCGAGACCGCGCCGCGCCGGTCGCGGAGCAGCGCGCGCCAGGCCTTCATCACAGCCCCGCCCGCGTGATTGCCGCGCGCCGGCGGATGACGGCATCGGGCATCGGCACCAGCGGCAGGCGCATGAATACGCTCTGCGAGGCGTCGTAGCTGACCTCCACGGACACCACCTCGCCCTGCTCGTCCAGCGCGACAACGGCGTCGTCCGCGCTCATGCCGCCGTGACTGCTCAACACGGTCGCCGCCCGCGCGCGCGCCAGCGCCTGCCGCTCGTCGCGGTCCAGCCCGGCGATCGTCGCCCGCGCGGCGTCGTTGGCGGCCTGCTGCAGCGCATGCGCCATCCAGAAATAGCCGCCATAGGACAATATCCCCATCAGCATCAGCGCCAGCAGTGGGGCGAGCAGGGCGAACTCCACGGCCGCGACGCCGCGCGTCGCGCGCGCCAGGGCGGCTGGTGGGCGGCCGGTCGGTCGGATCATGAGGCGTCCTCGAATCATCGTGGCGCCATCTTCCGCCGGCCGGGTTGGCGTCGGGTGGCCGCGTAATTTCCGCGGCTTGCGCAATTTGCGAACTCCGTCCGAAGCGGAGCGGTTGCCAAGGAAGCCGCAAAGCCGGGCGTGGTGAACCAAGGGCCGAGCCGCGAGAAGGCGCGGCGGCGTTGGAACACGGGAATTGCGCAAAATGATGCAGACGAACCTTGCCCTGGCCGAAACGAAAGTGGCCGCCACCGAACTCAGCCGCAATTTCGGCCTTTGGCAGGACCGCGCGGCGACCGGCCCGGTCTTCGTGACCCACCATGGCCGCGCGCGCGTCGTGCTGCTGTCGCTTCAGGATTATGCGCGGCTGGGGGAGGCGCCGCCGGCGGTGGCGGAGGAGGATGCGGCGTCGCCGGCGGCGCGGCTGGACGCCGTGCTGGCGCAGACCGAGGAGGGTTTCGTCGCGATCGACGAGCGCTTCCGCGTCACCGCCGCCAATGGTGTGGCGGCGATGCACCTGCGCCGCGCCCGCGATTCGCTGATCGGCTGCGGGCTTGCCGCGCTGTTCCCGGAGATGGGCGAATCGATGCTGGCCGCGCACATCCGGCGTGCTCTGAAAGGCGGGCAGGGCGCGTCGGCCGAGTTGCGTTCGCATCTCTATCCCGATGTCGTGCTGGGCTTTCGGGTGTTTCCCTTCCCCGGCGGCGCCGGCCTGCTGTTCCGCTTCACCGAGGAGCAGAAGCGCGCCGCGCGGCTGGGCGCGCGCCTCGCCAGCCTTGAGCGGGCGCTCGGCGGTCATGACGCCATCGGCTGCGGCCGGATCGGCCTGCGCGGTTGCTTCGATCAGGTCGAGGACGGGCTGGCGGCGATGGCGGGGTTCGATCCGGGGCGACTGATCCATGCGCGGCTGGCGGATATATTGGCGCTGCCTTGCCGTCCGGTCGCGTCGCAGGCGGTTGAGGCGGTCTTGAACGGGGCTGGTCCCCAAAGCTTTGCCGCGCGCCTGCTGGTCAATGGCGGCGAGATGATCGACGTGACGATCAGCCTCGCCGAGATTCGCGAGAGCATTGCCGTCGAAGGCGCGACCGTGGTGATCGCGCGG
>CAZACH010000276.1:0-2995 GCA_964483275.1 uncultured Sphingomonadaceae bacterium
CAGATCGAGCAGGCCGCCTTCTCGCCGGGCAACACCGTGCCGGGCATCGGCCTGTCGCCCGACCGGATGCTGCTGGGCCGCGCCTTCGCCTATAACGACGCGCAGCGGAACCGCATCGGCACCAACTTCCACCAGCTGCCGGTCAACCAGCCCAAGGTGCCGGTCAACACCTATATGTTCGACGGCCAGATGGCCTATCAGCACAGCGGCAGCGCGCCGGTCTATGCCGCCAACAGCGGCGGCCGCCCGTGGGCGGACGAAACCGGCGCGGTGGCCGACGGCTGGGAATCGGACGGCGAGATGGTCCGCACCGTCTATACGCTGCGTCGCGACGACGATGATTTCACCCAGCCGGGCATATTGGTGCGCGAGGTGTTCAACGACGACGAACGCGCCAAGCTGGTCGAGCAGGTGGCGGGCAGCCTCTTGGGCGGCGTGCGCGAGCCGGTGCTGAGCCGCGCGCTGGACTATTGGAAGTCGATCGACGCCAATATCGGCCAGCGCATCGCGGAGAAGGTCAAGGCCGGCGGCGCGCGCCAGCCCGCCGAAGGCATGGGCGAAGGCTGAGCCTCGCCCGACAGGCGGCCCATGTTCCGGCAGAGGGAGTTTGCGTGACACGCACCGAATCAACGCGCCCACGCAGGATATTACTTGCGACGGACCTGAGTTGCCGGTGCGATCGCGCGCTCGACCGGGCCATTCGCCTCGCGGCGGAATGGAATGCCGAGCTGGTGGCCGCCTATGTCGTCGAGCCTTCGAAAAGCCTCGAATACAGCCTCGAACGGTCGCGGCCGCTGTTCCGGCGGCGGCCCGACCCGGTCGACCGGATGCGCTGGCGTCTCAAACGCGATGTCGCCAGCGCCGCCGACAATATCCGCACCATCGTCGAGAAGGGCGAAGCCGCCGACACGCTGCTGGCGATCGCCGACCGCGAAGCCTGCGACCTCATCGTCACCGGCGTGGCGCGCGACGAGGCGCTGGGCCGCATCTTCTTCGGCGGCACGGTCGACCGTCTGGTGCGCCGCTCGACCGTCCCGGTGCTGGTCGTCCGCGACCGTCCGGTGCGGGCGTATCGCGACATCGTCGTCGCGACGGACTTTTCGGAGGCGTCCCTACAGGCGCTGTCCGCCGCCGCCACGCTGTTTCCGCAGGGGCGGCTGACCCTGTTCCACGCCTATGACGTGCCATTCGCCGGCCTGATCCAGGATCGCGATTTCGAGGCTGAACTACGCGAGATGGAGAAGGCGCTGGGCGACAAGATACTGTCGGACGAGCGCCTCGAACCCGGCCTGCGCGCGCGCACGGACGTGGTGATCGAACATGGCACGCCCGAACGCCTGCTCGCCGACTATATCGAGGACAAGCCGGTCGACCTGACCGTGATCGGCAGCCACGGACGCGGGGCGCTGCTCGATTCGCTGATCGGCGGCACCGCGATGCGGCTGCTGGAGAATCTGGAGGGCGACCTGCTGCTCGTGCGCTACCTGCGCGAAAAGGGCTGAGCGCGCACGTCTAGTCCACTGCGTGGAAGCGGCACCGGCCCGCTCCCCCACCCGGCCACCCAACGGCAGTATTCTATGGGTGGCCGGGTGGGGGAGCGGGCCGGCGCCGATTCCGCTTGAAGCGGACAAACTCTAACCGCCCGTGGCGGCGCGATAGGCCTTCTCCGTCTCGCCCATATAATCGCGGGTCAGCGGCAGGGCGGCGCGACGGCGGACATATTGCAGCTGGTAATTGACGAGGCCGCCATTGCGGAACGCGCAGATGGCGCCCGCCAGATAGAATTGCCACATGCGGAAGAAGCGCTCGTCATACAGCGCGACGATCTGATCGCGCGCGGCATTGGTGCGCTGATACCAATGTTCCAGCGTATAGGCATAGTGGAAGCGCAGCGTTTCGATATCCGTGCAGATCATCCGCGTCTGCTCGCTGGCCCCGATAATCTCCGACAGCGCGGGGTTGTAGCCGCCGGGGAAGATATATTTCGTCGTCCACGGATCGGGCGAGGACGGCTTGCCCATGCGCCCGATGCTGTGCAGCAGCATGACGCCGTCATCCTCCAGCAGCGAACGGCACTTGGCGAAGAAGCGCACATAGTTGGGCGTGCCGACATGCTCGAACATGCCGACCGAGACGATGCGGTCGAAGCGCCCCTCGACTTTGCGATAGTCGATCAGCTCGAAGCGCACGCGGTCGGCGACGCCGGCCTCCTCGGCGCGGCGGCGGGCGACCTTCAACTGCTCCTCCGACAGGGTGACGCCGAGCACGTCGACGTCGGCGACCTTGTTGAGATAGAGCGCCATGCCGCCCCAGCCGCAGCCAATGTCGAGCACCTTCTGGCCGGGCTTAAGCAGAAGCTTGGCGGCGATATGCGCCTTCTTGTCGGCCTGCGCCTGTTCGAGGCTGTTGTCGCGATCGGTGAAATAGGCGCAGCTATATTGGCGGTCGGCGTCCAGGAACAGGTCATAGAGCCGGTCGGACAGGTCGTAATGATGCGCGACGTTGCGCTTGGACCGCCGCTCCCAATTATAGCGGCCCAGCCACGCCTTCAGCCCGCCGCTGCCCCGGGCCAGAACCTTGCGGCTGTTTCCGCCGCGTTCCCAGCGGCCATTGGCGGTGATGAGGTCGAGCACGTCGAGGATATCGTGCGGCGGCTCCACGACCAGCCGCCCGTCCATATAGCCCTCGCCCGCCCCGAGGCGCGGATTGCGGGCAATGGCGGCGGCGGCGCCCTTGTCGGTCATGCGCACGGTGATCGGCGGTGCGTCCGAATTGCCGTAGCGGTAAATTTTGCCATCCGCGTCGATGACCTGGAATGCGCCTTCGCGGATCAGACGGCGCAGCATCTTGTCGAGCAACCACATACGCCGCACTTTAGCTCGGCGGAACGTGAAGACCAGCGTGTTTCGGCTGCGCCGTATTTTTTGCGGAAAGCCCAGCCTGTGTGCGCCAAACCCGCATAAACCGGCATAAACCCGCATCCAGCCCGCCCCAA
>CAZACH010000277.1:0-2976 GCA_964483275.1 uncultured Sphingomonadaceae bacterium
TCGTCATCAACCGCAACATCAACTACACCAACATCTGTCTCTACAAATGCGGCTTCTGCGCCTTCTCCAAGGGCAGCACCAAGGCCGAACGCGGACCGGCCTATCGCCTGGACCTGGAGGAAGTGGGCCGCCGCGCGGCCGAGGCGGTCGAGCGCGATGCGACCGAGGTGTGTCTGCAGGGCGGCATCCACCCCGATTATGACGGCAACACCTATCTCGGCGTGCTGCGCGCGGTACGCGCAGCGGCACCGTCGATCCACATCCACGCCTTCTCCCCGCTGGAGGTGACGCATGGCGCCGCGACGCTCGACCTGCCGCTGGAGGATTATCTGACGCGGCTGAAGCAGGCCGGACTCTCCACGCTGCCCGGAACCGCTGCCGAGATCCTCGACGACGAGGTTCGGGCGCTCATCTGCCCCGACAAGGTCGATACCGCCCAGTGGCTGGAGGTAATGCGGACGGCCCACCGCGTCGGCCTGCACACGACCGCGACGATCATGTTCGGCCATGTCGACCGCTACGATCACTGGGCGCGTCACCTGCTGCGCATCCGTGACCTACAGGAGGAGACGGGCGGCTTCACCGAGTTCGTGCCGCTGCCGTTCGTCCATATGGATGCACCGATCTGGCGCAAGGGCCAGTCCCGCTCCGGCCCGAGCGCGCGCGAGACGCTGCTGATGCATGCCGTCGCGCGGCTCGCGCTCCACCCGCTGATCCCGAATATCCAGGCGAGCTGGGTCAAGCTCGGCGGCGATGGTGTGGTCGCGGCGCTCCGGGCCGGTGCCAACGATCTGGGCGGCACGCTGATGGACGAATCGATCACCCGCGCGGCGGGCGGACAGAACGGGCAATTGTGCGATCCCGCGCGGATGGTGGCGCTGGCCGCGTTGGCCGGACGCCACGCCCGCCAGCGCACGACCCTCTACGCGCCCGTGCGGGCCGATACACAAATCCCTGCAGGAGAATAGGATGACCGATCCGAAGAGCGTTGCCGTTGTCGGCGGCACCGGCAATCTGGGCGCGGCGATCGCGCGGCGGCTAGCGAAGGCGGGGCGCCGGGTCGTCATCGGTTCGCGTTCGTCGGAGAGTGCGGCGAAGGCGGCGGCTGAGCTGGGGTTCGGACTGACGGGAGCTGCCAATGCCGATTCGGCCGCCGCCTGCGACATCGTCATCGTCACCGTGCCGTTCGCGGCGCAAGGAGCGACGCTGGCCGGGATCGCGCCGCATGTCGCGGGCAAGATCGTCGTGGACACCACCGTGCCGCTCGTTCCGCCCAGGGTGATGCGCGTCCAGCTTCCGGCCGAGGGCAGCGCCGCCGTGCGTGCCCAGGCGCTGCTGGGCGAGGGGGTGACGCTGGTCTCCGCCTTCCACAATGTCGCCGCGCACACGCTCATCACCGATGCGGATGTCGACTGCGACGTGCTGGTGTTCGGCGACGACAAGGCCGCACGCGCCGAGGTGATCGGTCTGGCAGGACAGATGGGCCTGCGCGGGCTGCACGGCGGCGCGCTCGTCAATGCGGCCGCGGCCGAGGCACTGACCTCGGTGCTTATCTTCCTCAACAAAACCTATCAGGTCGATGGCGCCGGCATCCGGATCACCGGGACGCTGATCGAACCCGCAGATTGAGGGCGATCGCCGCGCCATGATCCAGATCTTCGCCTTGGACGGCATCGGCGAGATCGAGCCGGGCGCCGATCTCGCTGGCGTCCTTGCGGCGGCGACGCGGGCAGCCGGGATCGTCCCGGACGCAGCCGATGTCGTGGTCGTCACGCAGAAGATCGTCTCGAAGGCAGAGGGGCGTTTCGTCGATCTGGCGAGCGTGATGCCCGGCCCGCGAGCGCTGCAACTGGCGGAGATTACCCGCAAGGATGCGCGTCTGGTCGAGCTGGTGCTGGCGGAGAGCGTCGCGGTGGTTCGCGCTGCTCCCAATGTGCTGATCACGCGCCATCGCTCCGGGCTGGTGATGGCCAATGCGGGGATCGACCGATCCAATCTGGGGCCGGGACGCGACGATGCGGTCCTGCTGTTACCCCTCGACGCCGATGCCTCCGCGGCGCGGATCCGCGGGGCGCTGGCGGCGCTCTGGCCGCAGGTGCCGGGTGTTCTCATCTCGGACAGCTTTGGCCGTCCCTGGCGCTACGGCGTCGTCAATGTGGCGATCGGGGCGAGCGGGCTGCCCGCGCTGATCGACCGGCGCGGCGAACTCGATCGCGAGGGGCGCAGGCTGGAGGTCACCCAGGTCGCGCTCGCCGACATGATCGCGAGCGCCGCCGGCATCGCGACCGGGGAGGGTGCGGAGAGCATACCCGCCGTGATCGTGCGCGGCGTGCCGGCGACGCAAGCGCCCGATGCGCGCGCCACCGCCCTCGTCCGCCCGCTCGCCGAGGATCTGTTCCAGTGAGCATAGTGGTGCTGACCGGCGGCGTCGGCGGCGCCAAGCTGGTGCTCGGTCTGATCCATACCCTTCTGCCCGGAGAGGTGACGGCGATCGTCAACACCGGCGACGACTTCACCCATCTCGGCCTTGCCATATCGCCCGATATCGACACGTTGCTCTACACGCTGGCCGGCAAGGCCAACGCCGCGCAGGGATGGGGCCGCGAGGGCGAGACCTGGAGCTTCCTGGCGGCGCTCCGCTCGCTCGGCGGCGAAGACTGGTTCGCGCTCGGCGACGGCGACCTTGCGCTACATGTCCTTCGGACTGCGCGGCGCGCGGCGGGCGAGCCATTGTCGGCGATCACAGCGGATTTTGCGCGTGCTTGGGGCATAGGCGCGGCGATCCTGCCGATGAGCGACGATCCGGTGGCGACTGTCGTCGAGACCGGGGAAGGCGCGCTCGCCTTCCAGCGCTACTTCGTCGAGCGCCGCTGCGAGCCGGCGGTGCAGGCAATCCGGTTCGAGGGGGCGAGCACCGCGCGTCCGGCGCCCGGTGTGATCGAGGCGATCGGTGCAGCCAGCACCATCCTGCTCGCC
>CAZACH010000278.1:0-2946 GCA_964483275.1 uncultured Sphingomonadaceae bacterium
CCAAAACGGAACGCCCTCAACTGCCCGCCATTTCCTCGACCGCCCGCTCGGCCTGCTGGCGACGCCACATTTCGGCATAGATGCCGTCGGCGGCGAGCAGGGCGGCGTGGCTGCCGCGCTCGACGATGCGGCCGGCGTCCATCACCAATATCTCGTCGGCGTCGATCACCGTCGACAGGCGGTGGGCGATGATGATCGTGGTGCGCGCGCGCTCGACCTCGTGCAGCGCCGACTGGATGTCGTCCTCCGTCCGGCTGTCGAGCGCCGACGTCGCCTCGTCGAGGATCAGGATCGGCGGGTTTTTCAGGATCGTGCGGGCGATGGCGACGCGCTGCTTCTCGCCGCCCGACAGCTTGAGGCCGCGCTCGCCGACCGGCGTGTCATAGCCCTGCGGCAGCCGGGTGATGAACTCATGGATGGCGGCGCGGCGCGCGGCGTCCTCGATCTCCGCCTGGCTGGCGCCCTCGCGGCCATAGCCGATATTATAGCCGATGCTGTCGTTGAACAGCACGGTGTCCTGCGGGACGATGCCGATCGCGGCGCGCAGCGAGGCCTGGGTGACGTCGCGGATGTCCTGGCCGTCGATGGTGATGCGGCCGCCCCTCACATCGTAGAAGCGATAGAGCAGCCGCGCCAGCGTCGACTTGCCGGCGCCCGAGCGGCCGACCACCGCGAGCTTGGCGCCCGGCGGCACGTCGATGTCGATGCCGTGCAGGATCTCGCGGTCCGCCTCATAGGCGAAGCTGACATTCTCCAGCCGGACATGGCCGGCCGGGACATGCAGCGGCGCGGCGTCCGGCCGGTCGGCGACCTCGGTATCGGTGTCGAGCAGGTTGAACATCGACTCCATGTCGATCAGGCCCTGGCGAATCTCGCGATAGACCATGCCGAGCAGGTCGAGCGGGCGGAAAAGCTGGGCGAGCAGCGTGTTGACCAGCACGACGTCGCCGACCGTGAAGCGCCCCTGCGCCCAGCCCCACACCGTGAAGCCCATCGCCGCCGCCATCATCAGGTTGGTGATCAGCGACTGGCCGACATTGAGGGCGGCGAGCGAGGTCTCGTTCTTGACGGCGGCATCGGCATAGGCGCGCACGGCGACGCCGTAGCGGGCGCTCTCGCGCGATTCGGCGCCGAAATATTTGACCGTCTCGTAATTCAGCAGCGAATCGACGGCGCGGCCGACGGCGTGATTGTCGCTCTCGTTCATCTCCCGCCGCATGCGCGAGCGCCAGTCGGTGACGACGCGGGTGAAGGCGACATAGACGCCGACCACCACCAGCGTCAGCGCGACCATGCCGATGCCGAACTTGACGTAGAAGATGATGCAGACCGCGATCAGCTCGATCAGCGTCGGGGCGATATTGAACAGCAGGAAATAGAGCATCGTGTCGATGCTCTTGGTGCCGCGCTCGATGATCCGCGTCAGCGCGCCGGTGCGCCGTTCGAGGTGGAAGCGCAGCGACAGGCGGTGGAGGTGGCCGAACACCTGCTCCGACAGGCGGCGCGCGGCGTCCTGGCCGACCCGCTCGAACGCGGCGTTGCGCAGATTGTCGAACAGCACCCCGCCGAATCGCGCGCCGGCATAGGCGACGACCAGCGCCACCGCGAGCGTCACGGCCGGCTCCATGCCCGGCGTCATCCGGTCGATCGCCGCCTTGTAGGCGAAGGGCATGGTCAGCACCATCGCCTTGCTCGCCAGCACGCACAGGAAGGCGATGCCGATGCGCAGCCGCAGGGCCGGTGCGTCGGCGGGCCAGAGATAGGTGGAGAATCGGCGAAGCGTCGGTGAGATCATCATGTCCCGGCTCAAGATAGGGCGCGGCGGCGCCGGGGCAATCTCCCCGCGTGGCGCGCCAGACGGAACAGGCGGCGCGATGAACCGTTTTTTGACGGTGAAAGGAGGCGCGGATGGGCGGCTTGCTCTATATCATGGCAATCTTGGGATGTGGCGACGATGGCGCCACCTGCCAGCAGATTCGCGTCGACAATGCCCGCTATGCGACCCGTGAGGCTTGCGACGCGGCCGGCCCGGTGGTGCTGCGCCGCGCCGGCGACGTCGACTATCCGGTGATCGTCGCGCAATGCCGCCGCCAGGCCGTCCAGTCGGTCGACAAGGGGGCCGATCCGCGCGGCTGAAGCCCCGCCGTCATACGCCGCTTTGCGCAGTCGGCCGCACTGGGATAGAGGCAGGCCGATGGCCGACCCCCGCATCATCGATATTGCCCTGGATGACCGAACGATCATCTGGCGTAACGCCGATGTCGAGCAGGAACGCCGGATCGCGATCTTCGATCTTCTGGAGAATAATCATTTCGCGCCGTCCTGCGCGCATTCCGGCCCGTTCCGGCTGAAGCTGCGCGTCGAGGAGGGGCGGCTGGCGATGGACATCGCGGCCGAAGACGGCGCGCCGGTCGAGACGATCGTGCTGGCGCTGACGCCGTTCCGCCGCCTGATTCGCGATTATTTCGCGATCTGCGCCAGCTATTACAAGGCGATACGGCAGGCGACGGTGCACGAGATCGAAACCATCGACATGGCGCGTCGCGGCATCCATGACGATGCGGCCACCCGGTTGCAGGAGCGGCTGGAGGGCAAGGTGGTGGTTGACTTCGACACCGCGCGGCGGTTGTTCACGCTGATCTGCGTGCTGCACATTCGCGGCTGACGGCGTGAGACGGGGGGAGAGCTGAATGAGCGTGATGTCGGACCGCTGGATTCGCGAGCGGGCGCTCGCCGACGACATGATCGCGCCCTTCGAGGATCGCCAGCGGCGCGAGGGCTGCATCAGCTATGGCCTGTCCTCCTATGGCTATGACGCGCGCGTCGCCGACGAGTTCAAGATCTTCACCAATGTCGACAACGCCATCGTCGACCCCAAGGCGTTCGCGCCCAACAGCTTCGTCGACCGCAAGACCGACGTCTGCATCATCCCGCCCAACAGCTTCG
>CAZACH010000279.1:0-2940 GCA_964483275.1 uncultured Sphingomonadaceae bacterium
GCGATATGACGAGATCGGCGCCGGTGTCGTCGACACCGCGCACGAGAAGATGGACGTGCGGGTTGTCCGTGTTCCAATGCTCGACGGCGACCCAATCGAGGAGCGTGCCAAGGTCGGCCTCCATCTGTTTTGCAAGATCGCGGGTGAAGGCGCGCAGATCTTCCATCTGGCCGGCGTCTTCCGGGGAGATGATGAAGCGAAAATGATGCCGGTCGTCCTGGCAGCGATCGGCGAAGCCGAGATCGTCGGCGCGGTCGTTGTCGGCATCGAACATGACGCCCTTCTCGCCGTCGCGGCTGACGCCTTCGCGCTTCAGATAAGAGAGATGCGCCGAGATCGGTGCCGAGCGGAAAGCCCGACCCCGATGTCGGGCGATGCGCGCCTTGGCGACGACGCGGCGATGCGAACCGAGCAGCCGGTTGCGAGAGATCACATTGCGGCCGCGGCCGAAGGTCGAGCGGCCGGTGCCGACCCGCCGTGACGGCGAGCTTGATCCGCGAACCGGCGTGTTGCTCGCTTGCCTGGCCGCGCGTAGCACCTGGTTGATGAAGGTCTTGGTGCGCGGCACGCGGGTCGAGCGCGGCTTGCCAGGGCGGATGCGGAAATCGCTGTCGTCGCTCATGCGCGCCTCCCAGGAGGCACGGCGGGGCCGCCCATACAAATTGCCTTTGATTTTGCTGACAAAATCGCCCATGCGTATGCACGACCGATCGCCATATGCGTAAAACACCAAGCCATTCCAATGGCTTGCGGGTGGTTTGCGCAGGCGCTTTTACCTTGCCGTCTTCCTGTCGCCGTGCCTCTCCCGGCCCGCGACCCTTCCTTCCCTTTCCGGCAGTTCGCTGCAACGCGAAGGGGCGCGATTCCGCTCATGGCATACCTCCCGAGGCCGGGCGGGCGACGAACAGCGCCCCGGACGAGAATGGCGCGAGCGGATTGAGCGACGGCGAAGACGCATCCGAAGTTGCGCCCACGCTGCGTTTGCCGTGCAGACGGGATGCAGATACCACGTCGGCCGGAGCCGTGACGAAGAGCGGTGCATCGCGCCAATCGGTGATGCGCGGCGGGCCGACGATAGCGCCCGGCGGGAGCGGATCGCTGCCGAAAAGGGGAACGAGCGCGGCGATGTAGTCGCGCGTTTCGGCCGGCAGGTCGCGTTCGCCTGCGAGGTATTCGTCATACCGGCCGGGGCCGAAATTATAGGCGGCGAGCATGTCGGTGACATTGCGGTAGCGGTCCCACATGGCGCGCAGATAGGCTGAGCCCGCGAGAATGTTGTCGCGCGGCTGGAAGGGGTCGTTGCCGAGCCGGTGAAGCGCGCGCTGTTCATCCCATGTTGCGGGTATGAGCTGCATCAGGCCCATTGCACCGGCCGACGATACGGCGGTCGGATCGCCATTGCTTTCGGCGGCGAGGACGGCCGCGATCCATGCGGCCGGAATGCCGAAACGGTGCGCGGCCTCGGCGATGTCGACGGCATAGGGACCGCCGACCTCCGGCCGCGCGGCCTGCACGGTTTGCGCACGGATCGCGGGCGCGGGCGCGAGGCCGAGAAGCAGGCCGGAAAGGAAGAGGAGGAGCACCGGACGCCGGACGGAAGAACGCCGTCCGACGCCGGCAGGACGTTGATCCGTCACTTGTCGGTCCCTTCGGCGCGCTTGGTCCGCTGGTCGTTGGTGTGGAGGCTCCAGACGGTGTCGTCGTCGTCGCTGTCGCGGAATAGGTTGGCGCGCAGCCAGCCGAACAGCGGGCTGTAAACCTCGATGGAGACGAATTCGCCGGCCTTTTCGCCGACATGCGACCAGCCCGCGCCTATATCGCGGCCGTTCTCGTCGCCGAGCAGGATGCGGTAGGCCGGCGCGTTCTCGGCCTCCGAAGGTTTGGCCGGAACGAAGGTGAGCGACCCTTCGATGCCGAGCCCTTCGAAGCGCCCTTTGAAACCGGTTTCCGTGCGGGTGAAACTGCCGAGGTCTGCCATGATGTCGTCTCCTGTGGTGCGGTTGAGGGGAAGTTCACGGCTCAAGGGCCGGATCGGCGAAGCACCAGCGGAAGTGGCCGTCGCCGTCTTCGTCGGTGTAGAGAGGAAGCGCACGGCCGATGACGGCCGAGGCGGGAAGCGCGCCGAAGTAGCGGCCGTCGAGGCTGTCGCCCGAGTCCCAGTTGAGCAGGAAGACCTCACCGGCGGCGAT
This sequence comes from uncultured Sphingomonadaceae bacterium, assembly GCA_964483275.1. GTDB lineage: Bacteria > Pseudomonadota > Alphaproteobacteria > Sphingomonadales > Sphingomonadaceae > JBBCJR01. Next base: position 2,190 of record CAZACH010000279.1, read on the forward strand.
CACACGGCAGCCCTGCCATTGCGGCAGATCGCGGCCAAAGCGATCGCGCGGCTGCGCATCGCCATAGGCGTGATCGTAAGCGATCACGGACGGACCACGGCGGCAGACCTCGGTGCCGGGCAGCGCCAGTACGCGCTTGATGAGCGGCAGGCCGCGCGGCAGGTAGCCGCGTGCGTCGAGGAAGCCGGCGAGGTCGTCGGGCGGCAGCACCACGACCAGATCGCCGACCGCGATCGACCGAACGGGCGCGAGCGAATAGAGTCCGATCGGAACACTGGCCGATGCGTTCCAGATGAAGCGCGGGGCATGGCCGCTGACGATCGGCGCGGCAACGAGAACCGCACCGGCCAGCATGGCGGCGAGCGTGACGCGGCGCGCACTCATGGCAGGATGCTCCGGCGCGCGCGCCAGGCATCGTGCTGGTCGCGTGTATAGAGGCGCGGTTCCGCGTTGGCGGTGAGGCGGTTGTGGACGTGCCGCCAATAGGCTGGCGCGGCGTCGGCTGGCTCGATACCGAGCGCATCAATCGCGTCGATGAGCTGAAGCACGCGCTCGACCTTCGGCCAGCCGTGGAGCTTCAGGAGAAGGTCGCCGCCCGGACGGACGAAAGGCAGCGTCTGGAACGGCTCGCCGCGACCGATCGCCCGCAGGATGTCTATGCGGGAAACGACGGTGCCATAATCGTTCGACGCCCATCGGACGAAGGCGAAGACGCTGTTCGGCGCGAAGCCGACGACGCGGCTGCGCCGGT
>CAZACH010000280.1:0-2923 GCA_964483275.1 uncultured Sphingomonadaceae bacterium
GGCTGATCGACATGGGTGAAAGCGGCACCGGCCCGCGCCCCCACCCGGCCACCCACGAGAGTATCCTGAATGGGTGGCCGGGTGGGGGCGCGGGCCGGTGCCGCCGAAGCAGACGCTAAGCCGGATCGACATTCAGTTCAGGCCGAGGCGAAAATGGTGGTTTTGCGTGACCCGGAGCGCAGCGTACTTCAGGTACGTGAGCACCGGAAGCGCGCGAAAGCGCCATTTGCAGGCCGGCATGGGCTGAATGTCGATCCGGCCTAGACCTCCGGCACGGGATTCAACACGGGCTCGCCCGCGAAGAAGCGGCGCAGGTTGCGGCGGAGCAGGTCGCCGATATTGAGCATGCCGCCGGTCGCATAGCCGCCGATATGCGGCGTCAGGACCACGTTGGGGACATCCGCCCAACGCTGTGGCGGCGTCGGCTCCTGTGCCTGCACGTCGAGCGCGGCGGCGCCCAGGCGACCGTCCTTGAGGGCGGCGATCAGGGCATCCTCGTCGATCAGCCCGCCGCGCGCGATGTTGACGAGAAGTCCGCCGGGGCCGAGCCGCTCGATCACCGCGCGATCAACGATATGCCGCGTCTCCTCATTCAGCGGCGCCGCGACGACGAGAATGTCGACCGCCTCCGCCAACGCCTCCAGGCTTTCAAGACGCGGCCAGCGCGCCTCCGGCTTCGGATTGGGACCGTACCAGCTGATCGCGCATTTGAAGGCCTCGACCCGCTCGGCAATCGCCTTTCCGATCGAACCGAGGCCGAAGATGCCGACATGACGTTGGGCAAGCGAGAGGCGCTGCGGACCGCGATCGGTTTCCGTCCAGCGCCCTTCGAGGACATATTTCTGGCCGGAAAAAATGTCGCAGGCCGACGCCAGCATCAGGCCGAGCGCGACGTCCGCGACATCGTCCGCATTGACGCCGGCGCCATGCGTCACCGCGATGCCACGGGCGCGGGCGTGCCGCACGTCGACCCCCTCGAAGCCGGCCCCGATCGACGCGATGAGGCCCAGGTTCGGAAAGGCTTCGACGATTTCATGGCCGATGACCTGCCCGCCATGCGTGACGATCGCGCGCAGTTCTTGCTTCTTGTCCGCCACGAGCGCGTCAAGGTCGGGATAATCCCACAGCCGCACCACCTTGAACTCCGGCTCGATCATCGGCGCGATCACGTCCATCGCGTCATGCAGAAGCAGGATCTCGCCGCGCGCCGTCATCAATAAAGGCCCCGCAGCCAGCCGCCGTCCACCGCGATCGCCTGCCCCGTGATATAGCCGGCGCGATCCGAGCAGAGGAAGACGGCGATGCCGGCGATCTCCTCCGCCGTCCCGCGCCGTTGGGCGGGGATGCGGGGCATCGGCTCGATCAGGTCGGGCACGCCCCGGTCCTGCGCAAGGTTCTGGACGTCCTCCGCCACGCCGGTGTCGATCAGGCCGGGCAGGATGCTGTTCACGGTGATTCCGTTGCCGGCGAACTCGTTGGACAGGCTCTTGTTGAGGCCGAGCAGCGCCGGCCGGCCGGTGCCGGACAGGATGACGTTGAGCCAGCGATGCGGCTCCTTGGCGCAGACCGAGGAGATGTTGATGAAGCGTCCCCAGCCCTTCGCCTGCATCGCCGGGATCAGCGCACGCGCGAGATAGACCTGGCTCAGCACCATCTGGTCGAAGGCGAGGCGGAAATCATCGTCGCTGGCATCGTCCAGCCCATAACGATGGATGGGACGCACATTGGCCACGGCGATGTCGGGCACGCCGAACGCGTCCGTCGCCGCCTGCACCGCCCGCGACACATCCTCGCGTTTCGTCATGTCCGCGACCACCGACGCCACGGTGCCGCCCGCCGCGCGGATCTTGCCCTCGGCTTCCTGAAGCGGCCCTTCCCGGCGCGCCGCGATCACCACCCTGGCCCCCTCGGCGGCAAGCTCGGCGGCGATGGCATAGCCCATCCCCGCGCTGCCACCCGACACCAATGCGACCTTGTCCTTAAGCCCCAGATCCATAACCACCCCAAGGCATCGCCCGCCGCCGACCCATGCGGGTCAAGCCGGCAACGCCCCCTTTCCATCAAAATTTCCGACCAACCGTGCAAAGCACAACCCGCGACGCACCCGCAACCCAATATGAGACGGCATCGCTCAAGCCTCCTGCCCCGCCGCCGGATTCATGGCGTTTCCGGGCCGGCCGAGCACCCCGTCCCCGTCCTCCGGCGCCTGCCGGCGCACGGCGTCGCGATAGGGCAGCCAGGCGAACAGGAACAGCACCCAGGCGATCGGCGCCGTCACCGCGCCCACGGTGACCAGCGCCGATCCCAGCGAGCCAGGCCCTTCGAACATGGTCTGCGAAAGCAGCGCCACCGCATAGGAACCGATGCTCAGCCCGCCGATATTGTTGCAGAACTGGACCACCGCGACGAGCCGGCCGCGAATGGCCGGCGGCGCGGTCTGGGGAATGGAGATCGACGGCAGGGCATTGACCGCCGACATCAGGCTGAAGCCCAGCGCCATCAGGATCGACGCCGCAAGCAGCGACGTCTGCCACAGGGCGAACATGAACAGCACGGTGCCGAGCGGGATCAGGATCAACGGGATGAACAGCAGCAGGTCGCGCCGGCCGCGCCGGGCGATGCGCTCCGACAGGATCGGGATCGCAAGCGTCAGCAGCACGCCCATCGTCAGGGCGGTCGAGAAGATATAGCCCGCTTCCGACGCGCTCACGCCCTGGGTGCGGATCAGATGGGTGGGATACCAGGCCAGCGCCCCATAGAGCATCATGCCGAGGAAGGCGTTGCCGATGAAGAAAAAGCCATAATGGCGGATCATCTCGCCGCGCGTCGCGAAGATGCCCAGCCGGTCGGCGATGCCGAGATCGGCCTTGGGCACGCTATGCGAGGCGCCGCGCGACGGCTCGCGTGTCGTCAACAGCACGAC
>CAZACH010000281.1:0-2882 GCA_964483275.1 uncultured Sphingomonadaceae bacterium
TGCGCGAGACGACGGCGCGGCCGATCACCATCTTCCAGGGCACCAACCGCCTCGTCGGTCCCGACATCTTGCTGGAGGCGCTTGAGGAGGCGCTGGACGGCGTCGGCATCGCCCCGCCGCGCCCGGATCGCTGGGACGGCGCCACCGCCGCCCGCTGCGTTGAGGATCTGCGCGCCCGCAGTGGCCTGTCGCGTGGCTGACGAGCCGGTCCGCATCCAGTTTCGTGGCCATGCCGATGTGCGGGCCAGCGACCCCGGCGCCATCGAGATCATCGGCGGCGATGAATGGGCCTCGCGCAGCCGCGCCATCGGGCTGGCTCCCTTGTACGATCCGGCGGGACTGCTGGCCCTGCGCGGCCGGGTGGGCGTGACCCTGCGCGTCGGCGACGTCGAGGATATGTTCGAGGCGACGATCGCGCCCGGCTTCACGCGCGGCACGCCGCTGCTGTTCCGGCGCGAGCCGGCGGCCCCGCGCATCCTTGCCGGGCAGAGCAGCAAGGGCGCGGCCGACCTGTCGCGCGCGCTGGTCGATCTGTTGCGAGCGGGCGCGGACGCCGAGCTGATCCTGACGCCGCGCGCCGGCCCACCGCCGCCGCCCGGCCTGTTCGCGCTGGTCGGCATGCCGCTCGGCCATCAGGGCGATCTCGCCCCGCGCGCGCTCGACATGCTGATGAGCGTCGACCTGATATTGGCGGAGGACACGCGCGTCGCCGAGGATGCGCTGCGCTGGCGCGGCGTCCGCACGCCACTGCGCAGCTGCTTCGCCCAGCGCGAGGAAGCGCGCGGGCAGGAGCTTGCCGAACGACTCGGCCGCGGCGAGCGCGTCGCCTTCATCTCCGATGCCGGTATGCCGGCGGTGTCGGACCCCGGCGCAGTGCTGGTGCGCGCGGCGGTGGCGGCTGGCGCGCAGGTGACGGCGATTCCCGGCCCCAGCGCTGTGCCGCTGGCGCTGGCGCTGTCCGGCTTCGGCGGTGGCGGTTTCGCCTTTCACGGCTTTCCGCCGCGCAAGGGCAAGGAGCGGAAGGCGTTCCTCGCCCGCCTGCTGGACAGCGACATGCCGACGCTCGCCTTCGAATCGCCGGCGCGGATCGCTGCCTTGCTGGAGGAACTGGCGAACAGCGATCCAGCGCGCCCGGCGGTCGCCTGCCGCGATCTCACCAAGGTCAGCGAGGCCGTGCATCGCGGTTCGCTCGGCGAACTGGCGTCGCACTTCGGTGCGATGGCGGAAGTGCGGGGCGAATATACGCTGGTGGTGGGCGCCCGGCCGCCAGCCGCCGCCGAGGCCGATCAAGGGGAGGCGGGCGGGGCGCTCGACCTCGAACCGTTCGTCGCGGCCCTGCTTGCGGACAATTGCCCGACCGCGCCGATCGTCTCCGCCCTGCGCGCCACCGGCATGGACCGCCGCACCGCCTATGATCTAGTTCAGCGCCTGAAGAACGAGGCCTGAGGCGTCATTCCTCCCAGTCGCGGTCGAGGTGGCGGGCGGCAAGGGCAAGCAGCGCGGCCGCCACGCCATAGAAGGCGAGGCCGATCATCATGGCCTGCCGCAACGACTCCTCGCCCTCGCTGGCGCGCAGCAGGTCGGACAGCAGACCGAGCAGCCACGCACCGCCGCCAAAGCCGATCAGGTTGATGAGGAAGAGGAAGATCGCCGAGGCGGTCGCTCGCATTGCGGCGGGCGTCACGCCTTGCACGGCGGTGGTCAGCGGCCCCAGCCATGTCAGCCCCAACGCCTGCGGGATCAGGAACAGCAGGAAACCCACCGCCAGACCGCTCGCGGCCATCGCGGCGAGATAGAAGGGGATGGCGATCAGGAAGCAGGCGGCGGGCACCAGCGCATAGGCGGATCGCCGCGCCGGGCCGAGCCGGTCGCTCAGCCAGCCGCCGCCCCACAATCCGGCGGCGCCGCCGACCAGCACGATGGTTCCATAGAAAAGCGCGGTATCGACCAGATCGAGGCCATAGCTCCGTCCGAAAAAGGACGGCAGCCAGAAGGCCAGACCATAGCCGATCACCGAGGCGGAGGAGGCGCCGAGCGCCACCAGCCAGAAGGCGGGCTTGCCGGACAGCACGGCCAGCGCGCCGGCCAGCGTCGGGGCGTCGCCGTCCCCGGCCCGCGCCGGCTTTTCCGGGGCGAAGCGGCGCATCACCAGGTGGAAGACCGGCGCGACCGCCAGCCCGACGATGCCGAGCGCGATGAAGGCGCTCCGCCAGTCGAAGCGGGCCGCCAGCCATCCGCCGAGCATGATGCCGAGCGCCGAACCGAGCGGCACGCCGAACGAAAAGATCGCGAAGGCGCGCCCCCGCCGCTCCGGCGGGAAATGCGCGGCGATCAGGGCATAGGATGGTGCGACCCCGCCCGCCTCGCCGATGCCGACGCCGACCCGGCACAGGAACAGCTGCCAATAGGCGCCGGCGAACCCGCACAGCGCCGTGAAACCGCTCCACAGCGCCAGCGAAAGCGCGATGATCCGCGCCCGCCCGAGCCGGTCGGCGAGCAGGGCGACGGGTATGCCCAGCGTCGCGTAGAACAGCGCGAAGGCGAGGCCGCCGAGCAGGCCGAGCTGCGCGTCGGTGAGCGCCAGCTCCGCCTTGATCGGCCGCGCCAAAATGCCGATGATCTGGCGATCGACGAAGTTCAGCACATAGACCAGCAGCAACATGCCGAGGATCAGGCGTGGCCGGGCGGGTCGGATGGGCGCATCGGTCTGGGGGGCGGCGGTGGGCGTCAAGCTGTTGTCCTCGTCGATGCCGGCGTGGTTACAGCTTACGTAAACGGAATGGCAATGGCTGACAGGAGGCGAGGGTGGTCGACAGGCTGGACGAGGCGGAGCGGGCGGCGCTGGTGGAGGCCCTGCCGCAATGGAGTCTGGTGGATGGGCG
>CAZACH010000282.1:0-2859 GCA_964483275.1 uncultured Sphingomonadaceae bacterium
AACGGCAATATTCTATGGGTGGCCGGGTGGGGGAGCGGGCTGGCGCCGATTCCGCGGGAAGCGGACAAATTCTAGAGCAGCCTCCTAGCCTAGCCCCGCCCGCCGAGCATCAGGGGCAGGGGGTCGACGGGGCTGCCTTCGCGGCGCAGCTCCACCGCCAGTTCGCCCTTGCGGTTGTCCATCCGGCCGATCGGTCCGCCGCCGTCGACGCGGTCGCCCACCGCCACGGAGACGCGGCCGAGGCCGGTGATCAGCGTCGTCCAGTCCGCGTCATGCTCGATGATGACGATGTTGCCGAAAGTGCGGAACGGACCGGCATAGGCGATGCGGCCCGCGGCGGGCGCGACGACCTGCGCGCCGGCATTCGTCGCCAGCGTGATCCCGCGCGCACGCACCCCCGCGTCCGAGATTTCGCCGAAGCCGACGATGACTTGCCCAAGCGCCGGAAGGCGGAAGGCGCGCGGCGGCGGCGCGCTTTCGGCGGGCTTCGGAAGCGCTGTCGCCTTGTCCGTCGGCAGCGCCGCGAGGACTTCGCGGGGCACGGGCGGGCGGCGCACGGGGCCGGGCAGCGTTTCCAGCGCGCGGCGGATCGCTGCCTGCTCGCCGAGCTTGCCCACCAGATCGCGCAGGTCGCGCGCCTCGGTGCCGAGCACCAGCGCGCGGTCGCCCTCGAACAGCGCGCGCGTTGCGAGCGTTTGCGCCTCTCGCCGCTGGGTCGCCTCCAGCGCGATCAACTCGCTGCGCTTCTGCTTGAGCCGCGCTTCGGCGAGGCGGTGCCGGGCGGCGGTGGTGGCGGCAATGGCGTGCAGGCGGTTCGCGGCGTCGATCTCCGTGCGGAGGGCGGCGGTGCGCTGGCGGATTTCCGGCGTGACGGCGTTCAGCAGGCCGCGCGTCCGCACCATGGTGTCGAGGTCGCCGCGGCTGATGAGGACGAGGGCGGGCGGACGCCGCGCCATGGTCTGCAAGGCGGCGATCAGGTCGATCAAATGGCCCTGCTGGTCGGCGAGCCGGGCGCGCTGCCGCTCCCGCAGCGAGTCGATCATCCGCAGGCGGGCATCGGACGCGGCCAGCGCCGCCTCAGCCGCCTGCACCGATCCGGCGAGTGCCGCCGCCTCGGCGCGGGCGCGCGCGGCGACGCCGACCGCCGTGCCGGCCTGGTCCTGCAAGCTGCGCGCATTGGCCTCCGCCGCCTGCGCGGCGCGGACCGCCTCGACCATGCGCGCGCGCGGGTTTTCGGGCGGCGCGGCGCCGACCAGCAGGGCCAGCATGGCGGGCAGGACAGCGGCGCGGCGACGCATCGCCCTCATCCCTCGCGGTGATAGGGGTGGCCGGCGATGATCGCGGTGGCGCGATAAAGCTGCTCGGCCAGCATCGCCCGCGCCAGCAGGTGCGGCCAGGTGGCGTTGCCGAAGGCGATCAGCAGGTCCGCGCCGTCGCGCGTCTGTGCGTCATGGCCGTCGGCGGCGCCGATCAGGAAGCGCGCCTCGCGAATCCCATGGTCGCGCCATTCGGAGAGGCGGGCGGCAAGCTCGGCGGAGGTCAGGTTGCGGCCTTTTTCGTCGAGCACGATGGTCATGGTGGCGGGCGCGGGGGGCGGCGCCTTGCCGCCCTTGTCCGGAAGTTCGGTGATCTGCACGGGCCAGCTGATCCGCTTCATATAGCGGTCGACCAGATCAGCCTCGGCGCCGCGACCGATGCGCCCGCGCGCGACGATGTGGAGCCGCATGGTGGCGCTTCGCTGCCGCGCGGCGGGTCAGGCGTTGCCCGCGGCGGGCGCCTCGCCGAACGCCCACATCCGCTCCAGATTGTAGAAGCTGCGGACTTCGGGACGGAACAGGTGGACGATGATGTCGCCCGCGTCGATCAGCACCCAGTCGGCGGCCGGCAGGCCTTCGACACGGGCGGGACGGCCGGTCTCGGCCTTGATCTTCTCGGCGATCTTCTGGGCCATGGACGCGACCTGGCGGGTCGAGCGGCCGCTGGCGATCACCATGTGATCGGCGATGGAACTCTTGCCGGTCAGCGGGATGGTCACCACCTCCTGCGCCTGATCGTCGTCCAACGATGTCAGGATCAGGTCATGCAGCCGGTCCACCGGATACGAAGCATCGGCTTCGTCGCGCGGTGTGGGGACAGGAGCAGGTGTCAAAAAAATCTCCTTCAAACGAGCCGGCGGGACACGGAGTCCCGCAAGGCCCGGGGGGAAAATCGGTGATGCCAGTAGGGGTCGCGCGCGCGAATGGCGGTGGCTGAGGTCTGATCGGGGCGTGTGACAAGCATCACGAGCGCCGGAAGTCTCCAGTTCGTCCAGTTGCGCGCCTGGGTTTCCGGCCGGACGAAGCGCCGGAACCAGCTCATCACCGGAGCGGTACGAGCGGCCCTATCATAACCCGGACGGACGATGACGGCAATCGGCACCGTGCGCGCGATTTCCCGCCAGCGGTGCCAGCGGTGGAAGTCCGCCAGATTGTCGGCGCCCATCAGCCAGATGAAGCGCCGCCGGGGATAGCGGCGGCGCAGCTTCGCCAGCGTGTCGACCGTGTAGCGGGTGCGCAGCCGCGCCTCGATCGCCGTCGCCCGGATCGGCGCGCGGCGCGCCATGGCGCGGGCGCTGGCGAGGCGGGCGGGAAGCGGCGCCATGCCCGCCGCCGGCTTCAGCGGATTGCCGGGCGACACCAGCCACCACAGCTCGTCAAGGCCCAGGGTCTCGATGGCGAAGCGGCTGATGCGGCGGTGGCCGCCATGGGCGGGGTTGAACGACCCGCCGAGCAGGCCGGTGAGGCGCGGGTTCAAGGCCGTGTCTGGCCGCTGCCCCGCACGATCCACTTATAGGTCGTCAGCCCTTCGAGCGCGACCGGG
>CAZACH010000283.1:0-2824 GCA_964483275.1 uncultured Sphingomonadaceae bacterium
ATCCGTGCCAGCCGTTCTCGGTCGCGGGCAAGCGCCGGGGCGCGGACGATCCGCGCCACCTCTGGCCCCATGTCGCCCGAATTATCGCCGAGGTCGAGCCGCCCTTCGTCTTCCTCGAAAATGTCGCCCATCATCTCCGCCTCGGCTTCCCCGAAGTCGCCGGAGGACTGGTCGGCATGGGCTACCGCCTTGCGGCAGGCCTCTTCACGGCGGCGGAAGTCGGCGCGCCCCACAAGCGCGAGCGGCTGTTCATCCTCGCCATCCGCGAGGAGGACGAGTTGGCCGACCCCGCGCGCCTGCTCTGGAACTCGGTCGAGTGGCGGGAACCGGACGGAGATGCTGTGGCTGTGGCCGACGCCCCGCGCCAGCGCCAACGAGAACCGGCAGACCAAGCCGACACCGTCACAGGCGGCGGGTCAGCACGGCATGAACCTCGCGACGACGGCCGCACTCTGGCCGACGCCGCAGACCGACAGCTTTCGCAGTCGGGGTGGCGACAGGCGCGACGAGAAGGGTCTGGACCGCATGGCGCGGGACTGGCCGACGCCGATGGCGAACGACGGCTGCAAGCCGAGCGCGGGCAACCGGCGGACGGCCGATCTGACCCATGCGGCCGGGATGTGGATGACGCCCACGGCGCGGGACCACAAGGACGGGGCGACGACATTGGCGAACACGCCGGTGAACGGCCTGCTTGGCCGCCAGGTCCTGGTGACGCCGATGGCTGGGAGCGATACCTCCGAGCCGCGCCGGACCTTGAACCCGCTGTTCGTCGAGGCGCTGATGGGCTGGCCCACCGGGTGGACCGGCTTCGCCTCTGTGGCAACGGAGTGGTCCCACTGGTTGCAGCGCATGCGCTGCGAACTCTGGCGGCTGAATTGCTGGCCGATGGATGAGGTGGCGACATGAAGCAATCACGCCTCATGTCGCTGGTCGAGTCCGTCGCCAACGTGATTGTCGGCTACGGCGTCGCGGTGGTGACGCAGATCCTGATCTTCCCGGTCTTCGGGCTGCACACGACGCTGGCGCAGAACCTGAAGATGGGCGCGGTGTTCACGGTGGTGAGCATCGCCCGTTCCTTCGCCTTGCGGCGGGTGTTCGAGGCGATCCGGATGCGGAGCGCCAAATGATCGACCGCCGCCCCGTAGGGACGGCGGTCATCAGCTTGTCGGGGTCCGGCGCGTCAGGCGGCGGGGAGTTTGTACACGCGCCCCCGATCCTCGACCTTCTCCGAGGTCACCTCGAGCCCGAGCTTCTTCTTCAGCGCCCCGGCCATCGCGCCGCGCACCGTGTGCGACTGCCAGCCCGTCGCGGCCATGATCTCCTCGATGGTCGCGCCGTCCGGCGCGCGCAGCATGGCGATCAGCGTGGCTTGCTTCGTCCCTTCGCGCGGCGCGTGCGCCTTGGGCGCGGTCTCGGGTTGGGTGGGGGTGTCCGTCGCGGGCGCGTCGCTTGGCACCTCGTCGGCGCCCCTGTGCCCGCTGGGTGCGTCTTCCGACTCGATGCCGATGGCGGCGAGGCCCGCGTCGGTGGCGACCAGCGTGACGCCGTGGCCATCGCCGGTCTCGCGCCACATGGGTTCGCCCTTGCGCATGTCGGCGTCGACCTCTTCGAGGAAGCCCTTGGCGAGCATCGCGCCGACCACCTTGGCGGCAGCGCCACCCCGCAGGCTCTCGGGCAGCGGCAGGGCGACGCGGTCCTCGCGCTGCCCGGCGGCGCTGAGGATGATGGCTTGGGTATCGAAAAGCTTTGTCATGGGGTCGTCTCCGTATTCGGACCCGCGTGATGCGGCGCCTTCTACGACCCCGAGCCGCGCAGGGCGCGCGGCGGGAGTTCCGGCAGTGCCGGAGATCAGCGGGCGTGTTCGCCCTCGCCGAAGGCGCTGTCGGTGATGCGCTTCAGGAGGCTGGCGTAGTGTTCGAGGGTGCCGACCATGGCCCAGCCCGCCTCGTCGGGGGCGCAGTTGAAATGGTCGTCGCTGAGCGCCTGCAGGCGGGCGAGCATCTCGTCGATCTCGGCCTTCTTGCCGATGAAGGCCGCGAGCGCGGCTTCCTTGTTCCGGCGCGCCTTCTCGGCGCGGAGTTCGTGGCGCGGGGTGGTGATCGGGTTCAGGCGGGTGGTCATCGTGGTGGCTCCGTGGTGAGTTGCATCGCTTCGCTGGAGTGACGTTCGCTCTGTCCGCCGCGCTTATCAACTCGATAAGCACATGAATCTGAATGATAATCGGAGCCGTCGATGCAGGGCATGAGCGAGCGCCAGTACGCCGCCCATGTCGGGCTGTCGCGGGGCGCGATCCAGAAGGCGAAGACCGCCGAGCGGCTGGTCCTCTATCCCGACGGCAGCATCAACGCGGCCGCCAGCGACGCCAGGCGTGCCGAGACGACGGACCCGTCGAAGACCCGCAAGCCGCCCGCGCCGAAGCTGAAGCCCGTCCCCGAGGCGGCAGTGGCCGCTGTCGGCGATACCCTGCGCGAACAGGGACTGGCGGTCCCGGCGGTCGGCGGCGGCACGACCTTCCTGCAGGCCAAGACCGCGAACGAGGTGCTGAAGGCGCAGGAGCGGCGCATCCGGCTCCAGAAGCTGAAGGGGGAGTTGATCGAGCGGGCCCGCGCGCTGGCGCTGGTGTTCCGGCTGGCGCGGGAGGAACGGGACGCGTGGGTGAACTGGCCTGCGCGCGCGGCGGCGCTGATGGCGGCCGAACTGTCAGCCTCGTGCGCCGACGTGACCGGCCAGCAGATCACCGTGGAGCCAGCCGCGATGCAGAAGGTCCTGGAGAAACATGTACGCGCCCACCTCGACGAACTCGCCGAGGTCCGGCCCGACT
>CAZACH010000284.1:0-262 GCA_964483275.1 uncultured Sphingomonadaceae bacterium
TCCTCTATCTCGGCTATATCGCGCTGGCGTCGGCCGGCGACGACCGCGAGCGGGCGGGGCGGATGGGGGCGGTGCTGGCGCTGGTCGGCGCGGTCAACCTGCCGGTCGTGCGCTATTCGGTCGACTGGTGGAACACGCTGCATCAGGGCAGCAGCATCACGCTGACCGGCAGCAGCATCGACCCGCCGATGCTGTGGCCGCTGCTGGGATCGGCGCTGGGCTTCCGCCAGTTCGGCCACGCGGCTTGCCAGTTCACCGAGCC
>CAZACH010000284.1:272-2824 GCA_964483275.1 uncultured Sphingomonadaceae bacterium
TTCAGCCTGTTGTTCGGCGGCATCGTGCTGATGCGCATGCGGGCGCTGCTGGCGCGGACCCGCGTCGAGGCGCGGCTGCGCCGGATGGCGGAGGGCTGAGGCGATGGACCCCTGGCCCTTCGTGATCGGCGCCTATGCCGTCGCGGCGCTCGGCGTCGGCGGCCTGTGGCTGGCGAGCTGGCTGGCGATGCGCCGGGCCGAGCGGCTGGCGGAATCGATGCGGAGCGGACGGCCATGAAACCCAAGCATCAGCGGCTGGCCCTGCTGGTCCTCGCGCTCGTCGCCGTGGGCGGGGCGCTGGCGCTGGCGCTGTCGTCGCTCGGCGACCGCGCCACCTATTTCTATTCGCCGAGCGACGTCGCCGAAAAGGGCGTCGAGCCGGGGCGGGCGATCCGGCTCGGCGGCATGGTCGTGACCGGCTCGCTGACCCGCCATGCCGGCGGCGAGATCCGCTTCGCGGTGACGGACAATCGGGCGATCAGCAATGTCAGCTATACCGGCATCCCGCCGGACCTGTTCAAGGAGGCTTCGGGCGTCGTCGCCGAAGGCCGCTTCACGCCCGACGGCCTGTTCGTGGCGGACAATCTGCTCGCCAAGCATGACGAGAATTACATGCCGCCGGAAGTTGCCGGCGCCATGCACGAGGCAAAAACGCTGGAGCAATGATCCGGCGTTGGAGCCTCGCCGCCGCCCTGCTGCTGGCGGTGCCCTTCCTGGCCCTGCTGTTCCTGCTCGGCAGGCCCGATCCGCCGCCGCCGCCGGCTGAGCTGCGCGCCGATACCAGCTTCGCGCGTGAACGGCAGGGCTGGCTGCGCGCCGAGGGGGAGGACGCCAACTGGCTCGCCTTCGCCGATGCGCTGCACCGGCAGGGGCTGGCCGCCGAGGCGACCCGCACGCTGGCGGGGCGCGTCAAGCTGTCGCCCCGCTCGGCCACGCTCTGGACCGGCTATGCCAATGCGATGGTGGTGGAAGCCGGCGGCCAGATGACGCCCGAGGCGCATGCCGCCTTCCGCCAAGCGATCCAGCTCGCGCCCGGCGAGCCGGGGCCGCGCTATCTGTTCGGCGCGGCGCTGCTCGAGGCGGGGCGGCGCGACGAGGCGGTGGCGGTGTGGACGAACCTGCGCAACGGCGGCGAGCCGGACGCGCGCTGGGTGAAGCAGCTCGACGAACGCATCGCGCGGGTGCGGGCCGGCGAAGCGCCGGTTGCGCCGTCTGCCCCCTCTGGGCCAGAATGAGCGGCGCGGCGGGGGATGCGAAATGAGGAAAGCGCTTCTGGGATTGGTGCTGATGGCAATGCCGGGAATGGCCGCCGCTGATCCGTTGAGCGTCGCCGTGGGGCAGGACATGCCGGCGCTGCTCAAGCTCTATCGCCAACTCCACGCCCGGCCGGAGCTGAGCTTCCAGGAAACCGAAACCGCCGCGACGCTTGCCGCCGAGGTCCGCAAGCTGGGCTTCAAGGTGACGACCGGGGTCGGCCGCACCGGCATCGTCGCGGTTCTCGAAAACGGCCCCGGCCCGGTGGTGATGCTGCGCACCGACATGGACGGGCTGCCGGTGGTCGAGCAGACCGGCCTGCCCTTTGCCAGCAAGGTGCGCGCCGTCAGCCAGGCCGGCGTCGAGACCGGGGTGATGCACGCCTGCGGGCATGACACGCACATGGCCGCCTGGGTGGGCGCCGCGCGCCGGCTGGTGGCGATGAAGGGCGAATGGTCGGGCACGCTGGTGATGATCGGCCAGCCCGCCGAGGAGATTGGCGAGGGCGCCAGGGCCATGATCGACGATGGCCTCTACACCCGCTTCCCGAAGCCCCGCGCGGTGATCGCCTTCCACGACGCGGCGGCCTTGTCGGCGGGGACCATCGCCTATGCCGATGGCTGGGCGCTTGCCAATGTCGATACGGTCGATGTCACGGTGAAGGGCGTCGGCGGGCATGGCGCCTATCCCCACACCGTCAAGGACCCGATCGTGCTCGCCGCGCGCATCGTCTCCGCCTGGCAGACGCTGGTGTCGCGCGAGATCGATCCCCAGAACCCGGCGGTGGTCACGGTGGGCAGCTTCCACGCCGGGTCCAAGCATAATATCGTCCCCGACGAAGCGCGTTTGCAACTCACCGTGCGCAGCTATGATGACGCGACGCGCAAGCTGCTGCTCGACGGGGTGGCGCGGATCGCGCGGGGGGAGGCGATCGCCGCCGGTGTGCCGGAGGACCGGATGCCGGTGGTCGAGGTCGCGCCGAACCACACCCCCGCCGTCTTCAACACCCAGCCGCTGACCGGCGCGGTCGCCGGTGCCCTCATCGCCCGCTTCGGCAAGCACCGCGTGCTGCTGGCGCCGCCCGTCATGGGCGGTGAGGATTTCAGCCGCTATCATCTGGCCGACACGTCGATCCAGAGCCTGATCTTCTGGGTCGGCGGGGTGCCGGCGGACAAGTGGAAGGCCGCGCAGGGCGATCCGCAAAAACTGCCCTCGCTGCACAGCCCCTTCTGGGCGCCCGATGCCGAGATGGTGATTCGCACGGCGGCGACGGCGCTGACGACCGCCGCGCTCACGGT
>CAZACH010000285.1:0-2813 GCA_964483275.1 uncultured Sphingomonadaceae bacterium
GAATCGAACCCCTGACCTCTGCAGTGCGATTGCAGCGCTCTCCCATCTGAGCTACAGCCCCGCACTCGGCCGGCGCTCCCTTTAGACGCAGCGTGGAAGCGATGCAACCGCCGTTTCACTCCCGGCGACGCCCTTCGCGGCTCCCGCTTTCCCGCTGGCCTGAAGCCTGCTTCGGCTGCGCCGAATCAAGCCGGCACCGGCCCGCGCCCTCAGCCACGAGCCTATCCTGAAGGGGTGGCCGGGTGGGGGCGCGGGCCGGTGCCGCTTCCACGCATGTGGGCCAGACCCTAGAAAGGCAGGATCCGCGATTTCTTCGTGAAGTTCATATAGCCGACATTGGCGCCCAGCCGCCAGCCGACGCCGAGTTTCACCGGAACCAGCACCACATCGTCGCGGGTCAGGTAATTGGCGGTGAACCCGCCGATCAGATAGACCTTGCCCTCGACAGCCGGAAAACGCTGATAAATCTGCTCGGTGTCATAGAGATTATAGACCAGCGTGAACGTCTTGGACGCATCGGCGCCGAGGTCGAAGCCCAGCGACGGCCCGGTCCAGAAGATCGGCCGCTCGCCCTCCAGCTTGTGGAACAGCGTGCCCGAGCCATAGCGCAGGCCGATCGCGATGGCGCCGCCCGCCTCGCGTCCGACGATATAGGCGTTGGGCTCGCCATTTTCGGCGAAGATGCTCTGGATCATCTTCGCCAGCCCCTCGGCGCCACGACCGAAGACATTCTCCGCCTGCGCCAGCACATCCTCCTGGGAATAGGTGGTGGCGGCCGCATCGGCGGCGGGCGCGGTTCCAGCCGGGGCGGCGGCCGCTGTCGCCGGCGCGGGCGCGGGTTCATAGGGACCCGGCGCGCCACCTCCCGGCAGGGTATCGTTGGGATCGACCGTGCCGACCGGCGCCAGATCGGCATTGGCGGCGTTGACAGCGTCCTCGGTGGTCTGGAACGCAACCGCCGGTACGGCCCATCCCGTCGCGGCCAACAGCGCCGCGCCCGCCATAACCGTAAATCGCATTCAACCCACTCCCCGCAGTCGAGATCATGGACGATGGTAACGATATTTGCCCTTGCGCCGCAATGAACGATGCAAGCTGGCCTCTCGACAAACCGTCTCCCGCACCTGCATAGCCGCAGCGGTCGATGAGCGGCAATGCAGGCGAAAGGGACGACGGAATGCGCGTGGCGATGATCGGTTCGGGCTATGTGGGGCTGGTTTCCGGCGCCTGCTTCGCGGATTTCGGCCACGAGGTCGTCTGCGTCGACAAGGCGGAGGACAAGATCGCCGCGCTGAAGGCCGGCCGAATGCCGATCTATGAGCCGGGCCTGGCGGAACTCGTCGCCAGCAACGTCCGGGCGGGGCGGTTGAGCTTTACCACCGAACTGGCGGCGGCGGTCGCGGCGGCCGACGCCGTGTTCATCGCGGTCGGCACGCCGTCGCGGCGCGGCGACGGCCATGCCGATCTGTCCTATGTCCACGCCGCCGCGCGCGAGATCGCCGGCGCGCTGTCGGGCTATACGGTCGTCGTCACCAAATCGACGGTCCCGGTCGGCACCGGCGACGAGGTGGAGCGCATCCTGCGCGAAGCCGCGCCCGACGCCGATGTCGCGGTCGTCTCCAACCCGGAATTCCTGCGCGAAGGCGCGGCGATCGAGGATTTCAAGCGGCCGGACCGCATCGTCGTCGGCAGCGACGACGACCGCGCGCGCGAGGTGATGGCCGCGCTCTACCGCCCGCTGTCGCTCAACCGCGCGCCGATGATCTGGATGAGCCGCCGCGCCGCCGAGCTGACCAAATATGCCGCCAACGCCTTTCTCGCCACCAAGATCACCTTCATCAACGAGATCGCCGACCTGTGCGAGCAGGTCGGCGCCGACGTTCAGGACGTCGCGCGCGGCATCGGGCTGGACAACCGCATCGGGCCGAAATTCCTGCATGCCGGCCCCGGCTATGGCGGCTCCTGCTTCCCGAAGGACACGCTCGCCCTGCTCAAGACCGCCGAGGATTTCGAGACGCCGCAGCGGATCGTCGAGGCGGTCGTCAAGGTCAACGACGCCCGCAAGCGGGCCATGGGGCGCAAGGTCATCCACGCGATGGGCGACGACGTACGCGGCAAGACGGTCGCGCTGCTGGGCCTGACCTTCAAGCCGAACACCGACGACATGCGCGATTCGCCGGCCATCGCCGTGATCCAGACGCTGCAGGACGCCGGCGCCATCATCCGCGCTTGCGACCCCGAGGGAATCGAGCAGGCCAGGCTGGTCCTGCACGACGTCGACTATGTCAGCGATCCCTACGCCGCCATGGACGGCGCCGACGCCCTCGTCATCGTCACCGAATGGGACGCATTCCGCGCGCTCGATCTCGACCGCGTCAAAAGCCTCCTGAAAGAGCCGATATTGGTGGATTTGCGCAACATCTACCCGTCGGCCGAGGCGACAAGGGCAGGTTTGCGCTATACAGGTGTCGGACGCAGTTGATGCGTGCCGCCGACCCGGCTATAGCCAGCCGCTCGGCGCTCGGAGACGTGGGTGAGTGGCTGAAACCAGCGGTTTGCTAAACCGCCGTAGGGGGATTACTCCTACCGAGGGTTCGAATCCCTCCGTCTCCGCCATAACGCCTTGATTTCATAGATATTTAATAAAGATCAGGCGTCGATTGCCATAATCGCGCCCCGATATCCATTTGCCTGGATCGAGGAGGTGGCGGATAGTCGGGAGCGGCTTGGGGGCAGGTTTCAAAGATAAGAAAAAGAGGGGGGAGGGGAAAATGATCGGTCGGTGGATTGCGGTGGCGGCAATTATTGGCGCG
>CAZACH010000286.1:0-2807 GCA_964483275.1 uncultured Sphingomonadaceae bacterium
CGGTGATGATGAGCCGGTCGTCGGTGAAGAAGTCCGTCCACGCCGTGTCGGCCGATACCGCCGTGCCGGCGGCCGGGTCATAGGCCGGGCCGGCCGGCGTCTCGACCGGCACCGGCGGGGCGGGCCGGACATAGCCGGGCGCCAGGTTGCAGCCCGCGAGCAGGGTGGCTGAGGCGAGCAGCGTCGCGATCGTGCGCTTCATCATCGTTCAGGCCTCCTGCGGCCAGCGGCCGTCACCGGCCGGGGGGCGGGGGCGTGCCTTTTCCTGCCGAAACAATCGCTTCACCACGAAGAAGAACAGCGGCACGAAGAAGATCGCCAGCACCGTCGCCGACAGCATGCCGCCGACCACGGCCCAGCCGATGGCGTTCTGGCCGCCGGCGCCGGCGCCGCTCGACAGCGCGAGCGGCAGCACGCCGAACACGAAGGCGAAGGACGTCATCAGGATCGGCCGCAGGCGGAGTTTCGCCGCCTCCAGCGCCGCCTCGGCGGCATTCAGGCCGGCGCGCATCTTCTCCTCGGCGAACTCGACGATCAGGATGGCGTTCTTCGCCGACACGCCGATCGTGGTGATCAGGCCGACCTGAAGATAGATGTCGTTGTTCAGCCCGACGAGCGTTGCCGCGATGACCGCGCCGATGACGCCCAGCGGCACGACCATGATGACCGCCAGCGGCACCGACCAGCTTTCGTACAGCGCCGCGAGGCACAGGAAGACGATCAGCAGCGACAGGGCATAGAGCGCGGGCGCCTGCCCCGACGACAGCCGCTCCTCATAGGACAGGCCCGTCCATTCATAGCCGATGCCGGGCGGCAGCTTCGCGGCATGCTCCTCCATCGCGGCCATCGCCTCGCCGGTGCTGTAGCCGGGCGCGGCCGAGCCCATGATCTGCATGGCCGGGACACCGTTATAGCGCTCGAGCCGCGCCGGTCCCTGCGTCCATTCCGTCGTCGCGAAGGCGGACAGCGGGGTCATGACGTTGTTGGCGCCACGGACATAATAGTTGTTCAGCGAGGCCGGGCTGGTCCTGAACGGCGCGTCGGCCTGCATATAGACCCGCTTGACGCGCCCGCGGTCGATGAAGTCGTTGATGTAGGCGCCGCCGAAGGCGGTGCTGACGGTTTCATTGATCGCGGCCTGCGAAACGCCGTTGGCGCCGGCGGCGGCCTGGTCGACGACCAGCTTGACCTGCGGCGTGTCCTCCAGCCCGTTCGGGCGCACCTGGATCAGCCGCTTGTCCTGGCTGGCCGCGCCGAGCAGCTGGTTGCGCGCTTCCAGCAGCTTTGCATGGCCCAGCTTGCTTTCGTCCTTGAGCTCGAAGTCGAAGCCGTTGGCGTTGCCGAGTTCGAGCACGGCTGGCGGCACGAAGGTGATCGCCATGCCGATCTGGAGCTTGCTCAAGGCGGCATTGGCGCGCGCCGCGACGGCTTCCGCGGAGTTTTCGTGGCCCGGCCGCTCTTTCCAGTCGGTCATGCGCAGGAAGGCGACGCCGACATTCTGGCCCTGGCCGACGAACCCGAATCCGCCGAGCGTGAGGATGGACTGGACGTTCGCTTTCTCATTTTCGAGGAAATGGTCCTGCACCGCCCGCATCGCGCGGCTGGTGTCCTCCATCGTCGCGCCGGCCGGCAGCGTGACCTGGGTGAAGATGACGCCCTGATCCTCCTCCGGCAGGAAACCGGCGGGCAGGCGGAAGATCAGCAGGCCCATGCCCACGATGATCAGCGCATAGACGATCAGCGCGCGGATCCAGCGCCGCTCGAACAGGCGCAGGGTGCCGGCATATTTGTTGACGCCGCGATCGAAGGTGCGGTTGAACCAGCCGAAAAAGCCGCCGCGCTCGCCATGGTCGCGGCGCGCCGGCTTCAGCATGGTGGCGCACAGCGCCGGCGTCAGGATCAGCGCGACCAGCACCGAAAGCACCATCGCCGAGACGATCGTGATCGAGAATTGCCGGAAGATGACGCCGGTCGAGCCGCCGAAGAAGGCCATCGGCAGGAACACCGCCGACAGCACGAGGCCGATGCCGATCAGCGCGCCGCTGATCTCGTCCATCGACTTGCGGGCCGCCTCCTTGGGGCTGAGGCCTTCCTCCTGGATCAGGCGCTCGACATTCTCGACCACCACGATCGCGTCGTCGACGAGCAGGCCGATGGCCAGCACCATGCCGAACAGGGTCAGCGTGTTGATGGTGAAGCCGGCGGCCAGCAGCACCGCCAGCGTGCCCAGCAGCACCACCGGGACGGCCAGCGTGGGGATCAGCGTCGCGCGCCAGTTCTGCAGAAACAGGAACATCACCAGGAAGACCAGGATGATCGCCTCGATCAGCGTATGGACGACCTGCTGCACCGACAGGCGGACGAAGGCGGAGCTGTCCACGGGGAAGTCATAGGCGATGTCCGGCGGATACTGGCTGGACAGGCGCTCGACCTCGGCCTTCACCGCCTCGACGGTTTCAAGCGCATTGGCGCCCGGCGCCAGGCGGATGCCGATGCCGGCGGCGTTCTTGCGGTTGAAGCGCGCCTCGAAGCTGTAATTTTCCGAGCCGATTTCCACCCGCGCCACGTCCGACAGGCGGACCAGCGAGCCGTCGGGGTTGGACCGCAACAGGATGTCGCGGAACTGCTCGGGCGTTTGCAGGCGCGACTGCGCGGTCACGGTGGCGTTGAGCGCCTGTCCGGGCACCGACGGCAGGCTGCCGACCTGCCCCGCCGACACCTGGGCGTTCTGGGCCTGGATCGCGGCCCGGACATCGCCGACCGTCAGCGAGAGGTCGGACAGCTTGAACGGGTCGATCCAGATGCGC
>CAZACH010000287.1:0-2776 GCA_964483275.1 uncultured Sphingomonadaceae bacterium
ATAGGAAATATTCCGCACGAAACTGCCGCCCAGCCGCCCGGTATTGGGATTGAGGAGCGGAACGGCGGTCGTATTGAGCGCCTCCATCCCTTTTTCCCGGAAGAAATAGGCGCCGACCGTCCAGTCGAGCCGACTGTCGATCGCGGTGCCGTTTAACTGGCCCTCGAATGAAAACTGCTCTCCGTCCCCTTCGTTGGAGAGATAATTCGCAATCACAAACGGCGTGCCATCGAGGTCGAAGCGGGAAAAGGCGTCGACCTTTCGATAAGCGACGATCGTTTTCAGATTACCCCAGCCGGTATCGAGATCGCCCGTCGCCGAATAGGTCTGCGTCTTGGTCAGCGTCTTCGGGAACTGGTCGACGGAGACGGTGAAGGGGTCGCCGCCGGCATAGTTCACCGCGGAATCGCTGCCCGGCACGATCGGCGCGGGACAGGCCGGGTTGAACGCCTGGATGCAGCCCCCGGTCTGGAGCAGGGCCTGCAGGTCGCCGGCGCCGAACGGCGTGGTCGAGACATTCTTCGTCACCGGCCCGCTGCCATCATAGTGGAAATATTCGCCGCTCAGCACCAGCGTGAACGTCTCGGTCGGCCTCAGCAGCAACTTGCCCCGGCCGATCCACTGTTCGCCGCCGCCGATCGTGCGGCCCGAAACGGTCTCCCTGATCCACCCGCCATTCTTCTGCCGCGACAATGCGAACCGGGCGGCGACGCGATCGTTGACGATCGGCAGATTGAGTATGCCGGTGACATCGAATTGATCCTGATTGCCGGCCGCGACCGCCACGCTGCCCGACAGGGCCTCGGGATCGGGGTCATTGGTGATGATGCTGAACGCGCCGCCGGTCGTATTGCGGCCGAACAGCGTGCCTTGTGGCCCCTTGAGGATCTCGACGCGGGAAATGTCGAGCAGCGCCGCATTGCTGCCATAGGCGCGCGCCCAATAGACCCCGTCGACATAGACGCCGACCGACGGATCGAGGGCGACCGTGAAGTCGTTCTGAACCTGGCCACGGATCGTATAGCTGGGCGCCGTGGGGTTCGCCGCCGTTGCGGTCACAAAGACGTTGGGCGCGGTCCGGGCGACGTCTCCGACAGACTGCGCGCCCTGGTTGACGAGGTCGCCGCCGGCGAGCGCCGTAATTGATATTGGAACTTTCTGGATATTTTCACTGCGCTTGCGCGCCGTAACGATGATTTCCTGAATCTGGACCGCGCTCTCGCCACGGCTTGCCGGGGCGTTGTCCTGTGCATGGGCCGGCGCGGCCATTGCAGTCAGCGCGACGGACGCGCACAAATAATTCCTTCTGGACATATCGCCCTCCCCTACCCCATTTTCATGGAATTATTGTATTGGTTGAGATTACTGTGGTTATTATTCTATTATAGGTCCGAAATCTCGACAAATACATTAATTCAGCTGCTCTTTAATAATGTCACGACAGCCATGACCGGCGCCATCGCGCCTTACCCCGCCTCATGCCCACATCCGCAGCGATGCGGACGGATCGAACGATTGGGGGGAGGCATTGATGGTTTCGTCCACCACCCATCGCACCATGCGACGGAACTGCTCGATGGCGTCGTGCGGCTGCGCCATGCTTTCCCCGAGCGCGCCGCCGAGCGAGGTCAGCCGCTGCGCGCCCCGCACGGCGCAGGCGTCCCTGATCCGCTCCTTGAGCGCATCCGGATAGACGCCGACGGTCTGGGTGTGGACGGTGATATAGTCCAGCGCTTCGTCGATCGACCTGACCGGCACGAGATTGGCGACGCGACAGCCCAGCTGCTCGCTGAATTCGACCGGCTCGGCCTCTTGCGAGACGATCACCGCGCCTTCGGAATCCTTGCCGCCGACAATCTTGAACAAATCGTTGAAGCGCAGGTCGCTGATTTCTTCCCGCAACGCGGAATCGAACGCCGGGTGCGCGCCGCTGACTTCGGCCGGCAAATTCTGGATCGCCTCGTAAACCAGTTCGCCGAAGCGGTTCAGCAACGCGATGCCGTCGCCATTGTCCGCGACCTCGACATAGGTCAGCCGCGAATTGACGCAGGCTTCCTGGTTGAAGCCGCCGACATCCATCGCCAGGCGACCGGCGACCGCGCGCATGGTTTCTTCGGACTCGAAGACCTCGCGGCCGATGATCGACGCGCTGATCTTGGGATCGAGCGCGATCAGGTCCAGCCCCGGCGCAAGGTAGGTCCGGATATGCTTCATCGAGGCGAAACCGCCCCAGGCAATGATCTTCTCGACATTGACCGGCCGGAACAGGCGGGATTCGAAGGCCTGATTGCCGCCCTGCCAGTAGGCGACGCTGAGGTGCCGGGTCACCGGATGATCGGGCGCCATCTCGATCATCGTCAGGGCGATGGCCGAGGCGGTGAACGGGTCGTTCGACGGCAGCTTGATGATCGCGTCCGACTTGAGCAGCGCGTTGGTCAACGTGCCGTGCAGGGCGAGACTGGCGGCATTGCCGGCGTTGATATGCACGGCGCGCGAGCCGAAGGCGCGCACATCGACCCGGCGGGCGCCGTCCAGACAGGGCTGCCAGCCATCCAGGACAGCCATGCCGATATTATTTTCGACGATCTGCTCAAGTATCTCGCGCTTGAGCACGGCCGCCAGGTTGCTGAACATGAAATCGATCGTGCCGACCGAAAGGCCCGACCCCTCGATACAGATATCGCGGGCGAACTTCAGGTGCGGATTGCTGGCGACATCGAGCCTTTCGCCGAGCGCGACCAGATAATCTATGATCTCGTCGACCTTCATCTTCTGA
>CAZACH010000288.1:0-2710 GCA_964483275.1 uncultured Sphingomonadaceae bacterium
GCCTTACGACATGCGCGAGCTGATCGTGAAGACGGTGGACGAGGGTGATTTCTTCGAACTGCAGCCCAACCATGCCGGCAACATCATCATCGGTTTCGGCCGCGTCGAGGGCCGCACCGTCGGCATCGTCGCCAACCAGCCGATGGTGCTGGCCGGATGTCTTGATATCAACAGCTCGAAAAAGGCGGCGCGCTTCGTCCGCTTCTGCGACGCCTTCAACATCCCGATCATCACCTTCGTCGACGTGCCGGGCTTCCTGCCGGGCGTCGCGCAGGAGCATAACGGCATCATCAAGCACGGCGCCAAGCTGCTGTTCGCCTATGCCGAGGCGACCGTTCCCAAGATCACGGTGATCACGCGCAAGGCCTATGGCGGCGCCTATGACGTGATGAGCTCCAAGCATCTGCGCGGCGACCTCAACTATGCCTGGCCGACCGCCGAGATCGCGGTGATGGGCGCCAAGGGCGCGGTGGAGATCATCTTCCGCAAGGACATCGGCGACCCCGACAAGATCGCCCAGCGCACCGCCGAATATGAACAGCGCTTCGCCAACCCGTTCGTCGCGGCGTCCAAGGGCTTCATCGACGAGGTCATCATGCCGCACTCGACGCGGCGGCGCATCGCGCTGGGCCTGCGCAAGCTGCGCAACAAGCAGCTCGAAAATCCGTGGAAGAAGCACGATAATATACCTTTGTGACCCCGGCACCCCAGCAAAGATTGCGAGACATCATGGCTGACCCCGTTTTCATCATTTCCGGCGTCCGTACCGCCATCGGCGACTTTGGCGGGGCGTTGAAGGATTTGGCCCCGTCTGAGATGGGCAAGCTGGTCGCCGCCGAGGCGATCCGCCGCGCCGCCGTCGCGCCCGACGATATCCAGCATGTCGTCTTCGGGCAGGTCGCGCAGACCCGGCCGCGCGACGCCTATCTGGCGCGCGTCGCGGCGGTCGAGGCGGGGATTCCGGTGGCGACGCCGGCGATGACGCTCAACCGGCTGTGCGGATCGGGCGTGCAGGCGATCATCTCCGCCACGCAGGGTATCCAGCTCGGCGAATATGACATCGCCCTTGCCGGCGGCGCGGAGAGCATGAGCCAGGCGCCGCATGTCGTGCTGAGCGCCCGCTGGGGCCAGAAGATGGGCAACACCGTGATGGTCGACGCGCTGCTGGAGGCGCTGAACGATCCCTTCCAGAATTACCATATGGGCGTCACCGCCGAGAATGTCGCCAAGCGCAACAACATCACCCGCGCGGATCAGGATGCGCTGGCGGTCGAAAGCCACCAGCGCGCCGCCCGCGCCATCGCGGAGGGCCGCTTCAAGGAGCAGATTCTCCCGATCGAGATCAAGACGCGCAAGGGCGTCACCGTCTTCGACACCGACGAGCATGTCCGCGGCGACGCCAATGTCGCCGATCTGGGCAAGCTGCGCCCGGCCTTCGACAAGGAAGGCACGGTCACGGCGGGCAATGCGTCGGGCATCAATGACGGCGCGGCGGCGGTGGTCGTGGCGTCGAAGGCGGCGGTCGAGGCCAAGGGGCTGAAGCCGCTGGCGCGCATCGTCGCCTGGGGCCATGCCGGCGTCGAGCCGGAGGTGATGGGGCTTGGCCCCGTCAAGGCGGTGCCGATCGCGCTCAAGCGCGCCGGCCTCACCATCGACGATATCGACGTGATCGAATCCAACGAGGCATTCGCCGCGCAGGCCTGCGCCGTGGCGCGCGAGTTGGGCTTCCCGCCGGAGAAGGTCAACCCGAACGGCAGCGGCATCTCGCTCGGCCACCCGGTCGGCGCGACCGGCGCGATCATCACCGTCAAGGCGATCTATGAATTGCAGCGCACCGGCGGCCGCTATGGCCTCATCACCATGTGCATCGGCGGCGGGCAGGGCATCGCGATGATCGTGGAGCGCGTGGCATGAGCATCGGCCGTCTGAACCATGTCGGCATCGCGACGCCGTCGATCGAGAAGGCGGTGGCGATCTATCGCGACCTGCTGGGCGCCACCAAGATCCACGACGCCTTCGACCTGCCGGCGCAGGGCGTGCGCGTCTGCTTCGTCGACACGCCGAACAGCCAGATCGAGCTGATCGAGCCGCTGGGCGAGGCTTCGCCGATCCACGGCTTCCTTGCCAAGAACCCGGCCGGGGGGCAGCATCATGTCTGCTTCGAGGTGCCGGATATAAAAGAAGCCGCCGCGGACATGCAGTCCAAAGGCGCGAAAGTCCTGGGAGAGCCACGTATCGGCGCGCACGGCACGCCGGTGATTTTCGTCCACCCCCGCGACATGGGGGGCGTGTTGATCGAGCTGATGGAAACGCCCAGGGGCGCCCACTGAGCGGCACGCACTTTCGGCTGAAGGATGAACCAGTGACCGACAAGACGATCGAGGATTGGCAGGCCGCCGCCGCCAAGGAAGTCAAGGGCAAGGACCTGATCTGGCAGACGCCGGAAGGCATTGCCGTCAAGCCGCTCTACACGGCGGAGGACGTGGCGGGGAGTGACCCCGGCCTGCCCGGCTTCGCGCCCTTCACGCGCGGCGTGCGCGCCTCGATGTATGCCGGCCGGCCGTGGACGATCCGCCAATATGCGGGCTTCTCGACCGCCGAGGAATCCAACGCCTTCTATCGCCGCAACCTCGCGGCGGGGCAGAAGGGCCTGTCGGTCGCCTTCGACCTCGCCACCCATCGCGGCTATGACAGCGACCATCCGCGCGTC
>CAZACH010000289.1:0-2692 GCA_964483275.1 uncultured Sphingomonadaceae bacterium
ATCGCGCCCAACACCGGCTTCCCGCCGCATCCGCATCGCGACATGGAGATCATCACCTATGTCCGCGAAGGCGCCATCAGCCACAAGGACAGCCTTGGCAATGAAGGCCGCACCGCCGCCGGCGACGTGCAGGTGATGTCGGCCGGCACCGGGATCACCCACGCCGAATACAACCGCGAGGACGAAACGACGACGCTGTTCCAGATCTGGATCATCCCGCGCGAGGCCGGCGGCACGCCGTCATGGGGCGCCAAGCCGTTCCCGAAGGCGGATCGCTCCGGCCGCTTCGTGACGCTCGCCAGCGGCTATGCGGACGACACCGACGCCCTGCCGATCCGCGCCGACGGCCGTGTCTCGGGCGCGACGCTGAAGGCGGGTGAAACCACGCGCTATCGCGTCGGCAAGGATCGCAAGGCCTATCTGGTCCCTGCCCTCGGCGCGATCGAGGTCGACGGCGTCCGCATCGACAGCCGCGACGGCGCGGCGATCAGCGATGTGGAGGAAATCGCGATCACGGCGCTGGAGGACGCGGAAATCGTCCTGGTCGACGTCGACTGAGCGCGCGGCACAAGGCCTGAAGACGTGGACGGGCGGCGGCGATGCGGCCGTCGCCCGCCCCTCCTGACGGGCGCTACGCCAGTTTCTTGGAAAACACCTTGGACACCGCTTCGAAGCCGTGTTTGTCGAAGAAGCGATGCGCGCCTTCGTTGTGGAGGCCGCTTTCCAGGAACGCCCATTGCATGCCGCGCTCCACCCCGGCGGCCTCGGCAAAGGCCACCAGCCCGGCGCCGACCCCATGGGAGCGCATCGCGGGGTCGACCGCCAGGTCCTCGATCACCATGAACGATACGCGCGCCGTCACCGACCACAGCAGGATCGCGGCGCCCGCCAGCCCGTCAGGCCCGACCGCGACCGCGACCGACCGTTCGTCGCCCAGCGTCGCGAAATCCTCCGCCAGCCGCACATCCAGATCGCCGACCCACGTCTTGCCGTCGAGGCTCAGGCCCGTCTGGACCTCGCCATGGCTGACATAGGACTCGTCCAAAGCGATGATGTTCGCGAAAAAGGCGGCGACAGCGGGCAGTTCCTCGCCGCGCGCCCAACGATATTCGATCATGACTCAGGTATAGGCCAGCGGATGCGGTTGCGGTAGCCGTGTCGCGTTGACCTTGTCGATCCATCCGCGGATCGTGTCGCACTCCAGCAGATCGGCGATCTGGGTATAGAAGGCGACCCGGCGCCGCTCCAGTTCCTCGCTCGTGACATCGGGCAGGCCCGCGTCGTCCATCGCGCCGCCCAGCCGCCCTTCCGCATGCGGGATATCCCAGTCCATGATGAGCACGGAACAGAGCGGGTCGAAAATCGCGCGCAGGTCGGCCGTATAATTGTCCCGCAGGTCCGCCCACAGCGCCCGGAAGCCCCATTCGGTGCAGGTATCGAAATACCAGGCGACCCAGCTGCCGAATACATCCCCGTCGATGAGATTGCGCTTCCTCAACCGGGCGGCAACCTCGAACAGGTTGCAGTTCATCTCATAATATTTGCGCGCCACCATGGCGACCTGCCGCGCATCCATGCGATCGCCATATTCGTTCTGCACCACCAGATCGCCCAGCGCCGCGACCGGCGCGAGGCGGCGCTTCATCATCGGCACGAGTTGCGGATGGCGGGTCTCGAACTCGAACACCCGGTTCGATTCGATCTCGAGCCTCTGGTAGATTTCGATTGTCCGGGCGTTGAGGATGTCCTGCGCGTTCTGCGCGCGCAGGGCGGCCGCCTGATCCTCGCTGTCCTGGCGTATTCTGGCAGCCTCGATCTGCGCGTTTATCCGCCGCTTGTTTTCAAATCGGAATTGCAGGATCGCCCAGACGATCGCCCACACCAGGGCGCCCGTCTGTATGGTGACGCCGATCAACTGCGCCCATTCGGCTCGTGTCATTCCCCGCCCCCCGGTTCACCACTCGACATAACGCCCGCGCCGAACGTCGCAAGACGCTATCAGGGCCGTGTCCCGCCGCCCTGAACACCGTCCTCCGCCAGATGATGCCGCTGCACCGCCGCCGGCGACGCGCACCCGATGTGCGCCATCGCCAGTTCGAGTTCCGCCCGCAGGATATGCAGCATATGGGCGACGCCCTGCACGCCGGCGACCGCCAGGGCGTGGATCTGCGGGCGGCCGACCAGCACCGCGCGCGCGCCGAGCGCCAGGGCCTTGAGCACGTCCGTGCCGTGCCGCACGCCGCTGTCGAGCAGCAGCGGGATCTTGCCTTCCACCGCTTCGGCCATCGCCGGCAGCGCGTCGAGCGGCGGGACAAGTCCGTCGAGGACCCGCCCGCCATGGTTGGAGACGATAATCCCGTCGGCGCCATGCTCCACCGCCAGCCGGGCATCGTGGGAGGACAGCAATCCCTTCACCACGATCGGCAGTTCCGTCACCGTGCGCAGCCAGCCAAGGCTTTCCCATGTCGGCGCCGCGTCGAGCAGCGGCGTCCCGAACACGATCCGCCCGCCGGCCGCGCTGGCGCTCTGCGACAGTCGCGGCATCCCGCGCAGATTGGCGGCGTCGACATCGGCCGGCAAGGTGAAGTCGGAGCGCTTCACCGATGCGTCCACCGTGAACACCAGCACCTGATAGCCGGCCGCTTCGGCGCGCCGGACCAGCTCCGTCGTATAGCCGCGATCGGGCTGGAAA
>CAZACH010000290.1:0-2686 GCA_964483275.1 uncultured Sphingomonadaceae bacterium
CGGCACTGGTCGGGATTCAGCCGATAGAGCAGCGACAGGATCATGCAGTTGAGGCCCACCGACTTGCCCGATCCGGTGGTGCCGGCGATCAGCAGGTGGGGCATCGGCGCAAGGTCGGAGATCACCGGCTCGCCGGCGATATTCTTGCCGAGCACGATCGGCAGCGCGCGCGAGCGTTCCTCGAACTCGTCGGAGCCGATCAGTTCGGACAGGCTGACCGATTCGCGGTTGCGGTTGGGCAGCTCGATGCCGATGACGTTGCGGCCGGGCACCACCGCGACGCGCGCCGAGATGGCGCTCATCGACCGGGCGATGTCGTCGGCGAGGCCGATGACGCGGCTCGCCTTGATGCCGGCGGCCGGCTCCAGCTCGTACATGGTGACGACCGGGCCGGGCCGCACCTCGACGATCTCGCCACGGACGCCGAAATCCTCCAGCACCGATTCCAGCAGCCGCGCATTCTGCTCAAGCCCGGCGGTGTCGACCTTGACCGCGCTGGACGGTGACGGCGGCGCCAGCAGGTCGAGCGGCGGCAGGGTGTAGTTGTCGCCAAGGTCGAGCGCCGATTGCCGCTCGCGCTGGGAGCGCTTGCTCAAGGCCGGCGCCACGGTGCGCTCGACGACGCGGTTTTGCGGCGGCTCCGAAACCGCAACGGGACGACGCGGCGCCGGCGCCTGGGCGGACGACGCGGCGGCGACGGACGGGGGCGCGACGCCGGCGTCGTCCGCCGGATCGTCCGCGCGCGGCGGCGAGCGCAGCGCGGCGAACAGCGCGCGCCAATCGTCGCGGTCGAAGCCGAGGCTCCACACCCACAGCGTGACGCCGACCGCGATCAGGACGGTCGCCAGCCCCGCGCGGACCCAGAAGCCGCCTTCGCCGCCCGCCAGTTCGCCCAGCGCCACCGCGCCGTTGCCGCCCGCCCAGCCGACGATGCCGCCCCACCCCGCCGGCAGCAGGTCGCCGCCGGGCGGCAGGCAGACGCCCAGCGCAAAGGCGATGGCGGCCGCCCCGACCAGCGTTGCCGTGAGGCGCAGGCGCAGCCGCGCCAGCGGCCGTCCGCGCGCCATCTGCACGCCGAGCGCGATCGGAAACGGCACCAGCAGCGCGGCCGCGATGCCCAGGATCTGGAACAGCAGGTCGGCCACCCACGCGCCGATGCCGCCCATCCAGTTGGCCGCATCGACGCCGCTCGCGGTGTTCAGCGACGGATCGGTCTGATGATAGGTGGCCAGCGCGACGGCGAGCGCGATCCCCAGCAGAATCAGGGCGGCCGCGGCTGCCATGACGCCACTTTGCGTGAGCATCGTGCCCAGATCCGCGCGAACACCCCCGCCGCGCCTGGCACTATCGATACGGGCCATCGTTCCCCTCTCGTTCCGCCGGGACGGTGCTGTTTCGCCGGCCGTTCGTCAAGACGTGTTTGGCTGGCGCGCGCCCGACGGCCGCCCTATAGCTGCCGTCATGCAACAGAGCGACGTCATCATCCTTGGCGGCGGCCTGATCGGCGCCACCCTCGCCATCGCGCTCGATGTCCACGGCCTCGGCGTCGCGGTGGTCGATACCGCCGACCTGTCGGCGACGCTGGCGCCCAGCCATGACGGCCGCGCCTCGGCGGTGTCGAGCGCGTCGCAGCACATGCTCGACGCCATCGGCGTGGCGCGCGGCCTCGACGGGCGCGGCTGCCCGATCCACACCATCCGCGTGTCGGAGGGGCTGGACCGGGGCGCCCTCGGTTTCGACGCGACCGAGGTCGATGGCCGCCCGCTCGGCGTGATGTACGAGAACCGGGTGCTGCGTCAGGCCCTGCTCTCGACGCTCGGGGCGGCCGCCGGCATCCGCCTGTGCGCCCCCGACCGCGCCGCCGACATCGTCCGCGACGCCCATGGCGTCACGGTAACGCTGGCCAGCGGCGACGTGCTCAAGGCGCCCTTGCTGGTCGTCGCCGAGGGACGACGCTCGCCGACGCGCGAGGCGGCGGGCATCCGCATTGCCCAATGGAGCTATGCGCAGACCGCCATCGTCGTCACCATCACGCATGAGGTGGCGCACGACGGCACCGCCTTCGAGATCTTCTATCCGACCGGCCCCTTCGCGCTGCTGCCGATGCTCGACGACGAGGCCGGGCGGCACCGCTCGGCGATCGTCTGGACCGTGCCGGCCGCGCAGGGCGCCGCCACCGCCGCCCTGCCCGAACGGCCGCTGCTGGCCGAGATCGACAAGCGCATCGGCGGCTTCCTCGGCAAGGTCGCGCTGGCCAGCCCGGTCTGGTCCTATCCGCTGGGCTTCCACCAGTCGGAGCGGCTGATCGACCAGCGGCTCGCGCTGATCGGCGATTCCGGCCACGGCATCCATCCGATCGCCGGCCAGGGCCTCAATATGGGCTTTCGCGATGTCGCGGCGCTGACCGAATGCCTGGTCGAGGCGGTGCGGCTGGGCCTCGACCTTGGCGATCCGCAGGTGCTGGAGCGCTATCAGCGCTGGCGGGCGCTCGACAATATGATGGTCGCGGCCTCCACCGACCTGCTCAACCGGCTGTTCGGCGCACCCGGCCGCGGCATGTCGGCGCTGCGCGCCCTCGGCCTGCGCGCCGTCGACCGGCTGCCGCCCCTCAAGCGCCGTTTCATGGCGGAGGCGCGCGGTGAATCGGGGGAGCTGCCGCAGCTCCTCACCGGCACGCTGGTCTGAG
>CAZACH010000291.1:0-2664 GCA_964483275.1 uncultured Sphingomonadaceae bacterium
AATAATCGTCCAGATAGCCGCGCAGGCCCGGCTCGACGGCGACGTTCGGCCGAAGCTGGACATAGGCGGTGACGATCTGCCCCAGCCGCTCGTCGGGCGTGCCGACGACCACCGCCTCCATCACCCGCTCATTGGCGTTGAGCACGCGCTCGACCTCGGCGGGATAGATGTTGGCGCCGCCGCGCAGGATCATCTCCTTCTTGCGGCCGACAATCGCGATATGGCCTTCATCGTCCATCTTCGCCATGTCGCCGGTGCGCAGCCACGGGCCATGGAAGGCGGCGCGCGTCTCGTCCGGCTTGCGCCAATAGCCGAGCATGCCGGTATAGACGCCGGCCCAATCGCCGTCCCGGCGCGGGCCGGCGCACAGCTCCCCGACCTCGCCGCGCGGCAGCTCGCGGCCGTTTCCGTCCATCACTGCGAGCGCCAGATGCGGATGCGCGATCCCGACGAACCCCGGCTTGCGCCGCCGTTCGATGCGGCTGGAGGCCATGCCCGCCGGCGATTCCGTGATGCCGTAATCGACGATGATCTCGAAGCCGAAGCGCGCCTTGAAGGCGTCCAGTACCACTTCGTCGACCGGCCCGCCGCCCACCGCCACCGCTTCCAGGCTCTTGAGCGAAAGATGCTGCAAGTCCTGCTTGACCAGCAGGTCGCGGATCGTCGGCGTGGCGCTGTTGAGCACCTGGATGCCGTGGCGATCGACCCATTCGCCGATCCCGCCGGCATCGCCGCGATCAATCGCGACGTAGGTGCCCCGGCTCGCGAGCGCGGCCAGCGGGCCATAGATCATGCCGTTCATGATGGTCAGCGAGATGCTGAGCGCCCGCACGAGGCCGCTGCGCCACTGGCCGCCCTGGTCGGAAGCGAGGCAGGCATTGGGGAAGGCCATCATGCTGTGCTGGCTGTGCACCACGCCCTTGGGGGTGCCGGTGGTGCCGCTGGTATAGCCGATGATCGCCGGGGCGAGGGGATCGCACGGCGTCGGCGCGGGCCGCTCGCCCTTGTGCGCCGCGACCAGCGCCTCGAACGCGCCATCGTCGCTGGCCATGGTCAGCGTGTGCACCGCCGGGCCGATCAGCCCGGCGACCTGCGCCAATATGTCGGCCGGCGCCAGGAACAGGCCGGCGCCGCTGTCGCGGAGCAACTCGGTCTTTTCCGGCGGCGCCAGCGCGCGGTTGACGCCGAGCCAGATCGCCCCCAACCGCTGGGTTGCCAGAAAGGCGACGATCAGCATCGCGCAATTGGGCGCCGAGCCGGCGACCACCTTGCCTGGCGCCACGCCGCGCGCCTGCAATCCGGCTGCGGCGGCATCGACCGCGGCAAGCAGCTCCGCATAGCTCATGGCGCCGTCGCGATCGATGATGGCGGTTCCCTGCTGCCCGTCCAGCATGTCGAGCAAGGCGACGACCGAGGGCGCGCCAACCGGCATGGGTCGAGGCGTCAGCCCCTGCCGTAGCCCGTCCGCGCCGATCGCCGCTGTCCCCGATGCCTGCATGCCGTCCCCTCTTTCGGGGCTTGGATGCCCCATGAATGTACGTGAAGTTTAACGTCTGCCGGGTTCCGGTCAACGGGAAGCGATTATGTTGGCCAGATTATAGCGGCGATGGATTTGTAAATATCATTACCTTATGGAGGGAGGAGGTTATGGATGGGCAGTGGAGATGATATGGCAAGCGGCGACCTGATCCTGTTCGAGCGTCCCGCGGACGGCGTCGCCCGCCTGGTCGTCAACCGGCCCGAGGCGCGCAACGCGCAGAGCGTCGACCTCCTATATCGGCTGGACGACGCCTTCACGCGCGCGCTGCTCGACGACGCGGTGCGGGTCATCATCGTCGCGGCGGCGGGGGTGCATTTCTCGACCGGCCACGACCTGCGCCAGCTGATGACGACCGAGCCGAAGGAGAAGTTCGAGGGGCGCGGCGGAAGCGCCGGCTATGCCCAGCCCGGCGGCCATGGCTATCTGGCGCGCGAACGGGAGGTGTATTTCGATCTCACGCGGCGCTGGCGCAATCTCGGCAAGCCGACCATCGCCGAGGTGCAGGGGCAGTGCATCGCCGGCGGGCTGATGCTGGCATGGGCGTGCGACATGATCGTCGCGGCGGACAATGCGGTGTTCCGCGACCCGGTGGTCGCCATGGGGGTCAGCGGCGTCGAATGGTTCGCCCATCCATGGGAGCTTGGCAGCCGCAAGGCCAAGGAGCTGCTGATGACCGGCGCCAGCTGGTCGGCGGAGGAGGCGCGCGGGTTCGGCATGGTCAATCATGTCGTGCCGCTGGCGGAGCTGCCGGCGTTCACGCTCGATCTTGCCAGACGCATCGCCGCGCAGCCGGTGTTCGCCGTCAAGATGGTCAAGGAAGCCGTGAACGGCGCGATCGACCAGCAGGGCCAGCCGGCCGCGCTGAACCTCGCCTTCCAGATGCACCAGCTCTGCCACTACCATAATCGCGAGCGCTTCGGGTTCGAGGGCGACCCCGGCGGGATGCCGAACCTGACCAAACGGGACTGATCGAGCGACAGAGGCGCGCGGTTGGTGTGGCATGGGCCAATCAGCACGCGCCCCACCTCCGTTCGTCCTGAGCCTGTCGAAGGACGACCGCACCAGCTTATGTACGCCGCTCAGGCCCTCGCGGACGGGAAGGCATGAACGGTCGTCCTTCGACA